>JBKPQV010000259.1:0-10817 GCA_046734235.1 Acidobacteriota bacterium | reverse complement strand
TTGTACGTCCTCATCGAAGATAGCGATTCCCTGGTTTGATTGATCTAATGTTGAGCGCTGAACCGCCACAGTTCCAGGGGAGCCAGGCTTAACTGCAAGGTCTCTGGGTACAAAGGGACCACTGAAAGAACTGTTGCCCAGGGGAAGCTGAATTCCTAAAGTTTGGGTTTGCACATTGAAGCGGCGCACGGTGCCACTCCCATCAAGCGAGACATATATATATTGACCGTTGTCGGAAATCGCCATCTTGCTCGGTTCACTGCCGATGAACACGCCAGTTCCGAGGGCACCCGTTGCAGGGTTAATCGGGACTATTCTGTTGCCGTTGTTTACGACGGTTGAAGGAACACTGGCGTACAGCGTTTGAGTATTTGGATCAACAACAAGATCATTCGCGGGCAGGTCAACTTTGCGGACAAAGGTTTGCTCTTCGAAGAATGGAGCAGCTTTAGCCGGAGAGGTTATTCGCAACCAGATGGAGGTAACCGGCAAAACAGCCGCAAACGCGACCAAAAGGCAGATCGCAATGGTGGTCGGAAACCGCGAAGTGATTTTTGCGCGCATGTAAATGTCCCCTTGTTTGGGAGGTTGAGACTAGTCGTAAAGTGTTAGAAGTCCACAGTTCAATTGTTTAAGTGATTAGAAGGGGAGCTCAGATGCGGTGAAGAAAACCCCTACTGCCTTGAAACTTGTAAAACTGACTAAGCGCGCCAAATATAACACGAGAAAATGAAGCTGAAAAACTGAAATGTTTTCTTGTCGTTATGCCTGTAAAACATTTTCTCGCCTCCGCGCCGCACGTTGGATGAGGTCGGTTCCACGGTTTCCGCTATGCTTCAGAGCCTCTCGCAAAAATGGCTCTCGCAAGAGAGCTATTTATTTCGAAAGCGGGTTTCAGTTTCATTCTCACCTAGTTTTAACTAGGTGAACCGGCGACGGAATTGCTCTCGAACCGTTTTAACGGTTTACCTTCTTCCGCTATTCATCTGTTTGGTGTTACTGAACGCCGTTCCCACTTTAGGCAAAGAGGCATCACCTTCTTCATTTCTTGAATTGGGTGGGCGCCGAAAACCGTTGAAACGGTTCAAGCATTCACAGATGCACCTGCTCACCTAGTTGAAACTAGGTGAGAATGAGACATCAGGCTCCTTTGGAGCGGAGAATCCAGTAAAGCAGCAACCTCCAAAAGACAATGAATCACACCTAGCACTTTTGACAGTAGAAATCGAAGTTTCGTGCTCCTATTGTGTCACTTGTATTGTTCCGCCCACAGAAAGGAGAGCGTTATGAAAAAGTCGAAAATGCTGTTCGCACTGATCCTGGTGTTTGCATGCGTATCGGTCGTAGTCGCTAAATCAAAAGAAGAAAAACAGGCGGAAGCACGCAAGCAAGCAAATGAAACCCTTGAACGCTTATACAAAGCCCAACCATCCGCTCGTGCAGCAATCAAAGCTGCCGCAGGTTATGCAGTCTTTACGAGCAAGAGCGTGAAGATTCTTTTTGGCGGCGGAGGAAAAGGCTCCGGGATTGCGGTGGACAATGCCACGAGCAAGACAACATATATGAAGATGGGCGAATTCCAGGCGGGCTTAGGAATGGGTGTAAAGAAATTCAGCGTGGTGTTTGTCTTTGAAAAGAAGTCTGCACTGGAAAATTTCATTAACAATGGGTGGCAATTTGGTGGACAAACAACAGCGGCGGCGAAGGGCGGCGACGGCGGTGGATCGCTGCAAGGTGCGACCTCGGTATCAGACGGAGTTTGGGTTTATCAAATGACTGAGAAAGGGTTGGCGCTTGAGCTGACTGCAAAGAGCACAAAGTACTCCAAGGATGACGATCTGAATTAGTTTCGAGCGGTCCTTTCAAAATAGAGGCTTCGGAAAAACAAGAGGCGGCAGGCTTTTAGACCTGCCGCTTTCGTTTGTAGAAAATGGTGAGCCGACCACCTCGCACATTGATGATTACACTATTAGTAACCGGAGCACTGTTCCACATTCCTGCGTCATACTTATGGGATTGAATCGATTTGAGTGGGCTTTCTGCAGCTGTTATTCCTCGTTGTGGGTTACGGGGATGTTGCTCCATAAGTAAACGCAATAGTTAAGCGTGCTGGTCATTGAATAACCAAATCTGACTGGCATGTCTTCAATTTGAAAGAGATTAGTGGTCGATAATTTAGAGATGTTCAGTGATGGATAGCTGAGGATTTCTTTCTGACAAAACGCGAAAATCCTTGACGACAAATCGCTCGGGGATATACTCACCTCAATCAATCAGCATTTGCTTCAATCACGCGAAAGGCAAAATGCTGTTTCGATTTTTAAAACGCCACAGTTCAAACATATCAATTCAAATGTTGCTTTCCGGGTCGTGGGAAACCCGGATTTTCAGCCTTTAGAGGAGGGCCCCATGCATTCAGTCACACGTCTTCTCTTCACAATCATCGTCGTGGTTTTGGCTGCAACCGCGCTTGTCGTAGGACAAACGAGCACGTCCCGAATAATTGGCCACGTAGCTGATTCCAAGCAGGCCTCGGTGCCGGGGGCCACAGTCACTGTGACAAACGAGGCCACTGGGGTGTCTCAAACACAAACCACGACAGATGCAGGCCTTTTTGCTTTCGACTCGCTACCTGTCGGCAATTACTCAGTGCTGGTGGAACTTAGTGGCTTTAAGAAATTCATAAAGACTGGCAACCACTTAGAAGTCAATACACCGCTGAATGTGGAGGTGGTGATGGAGGTCGGTCAGGTATCAGAGACTGTTACGGTCGAAGGGGGTTTGGAACAGCTGCAAACGGCAAATGCCACAATCGGCAATGTCATTGAACAAAAGGCGATTGAGGCGCTTCCCCTGAACGGACGCAATCCCCTAACACTGCTGCTGCTTGAGCCGGGGGTTACGCAGAGATCTGCGGGCGCACAAGGTTCTGGTGTGCACGTTAACGGTTCACGCGACCGCGCATACAACGTCACGATAGACGGCATTGAGGCCAATGAGTCGTCAGTACCTAACCCGGTTAGCAACCTTTACCGGCTCACTCCGGACAATGTTCAGGAATACAAAGTTACAACCAACAATGCCACGGCTGAAGAAGGTCGTAACAGTGGGGCTTCGATTTCGGTTGCGACTCGCAGCGGCACCAGTGAATTTCACGGCACGGTCTACTTGTTTGTCCGCAACGAAGCGTTCAATTCAAACGAGTTCTACGCAAATGCGCAGGGTACACCGAAACCACTAATCAGGATGTTCCAGCCCGGTTTTGAACTTGGTGGGCCAATCAAGAAAAATAAGACTTTCTTCTTCGGCAGTTACCAATACAATCGGATTAACTTTACACAACCAATCGATCAGACCTTCGGTACGCCAGCGGTCTTGACAGCAACTGCGCGTTCCGGAATCTTCCGTTACTTTGTTCCCGACCCGGCGAATCCGCTTGTTGTCGGTGGTACGACGATTACACGAAACAGTCCTTCGCTGGTGAATCCAGCCACCGGGATTCCGATCGTGCCCAACTGCGGTGGGTCAATCACTCTTCGCTGTATTCGCAGTTATGACACACGTCCCGGCGCAGGGAACAACACTTTGGGAAGGACGTTGGACAGCGTTGTCGCGGGAATTCTGAATCCCTGGCCGGTGCCAAACAGCTTTACTTCTGGAGATGGTCTCAATACGGGTGGCTTTCTATGGAACCCACCCACGGCTGTCAGGGGGCCGGCATACGCATTTCGAATTGATCACAACTTCAACGCGCACAACAGCATGTTCGCCAGGTACCTGTTCTCTGATTACAACACTCTCGAAGGCGACCCGCTGAACGCGCGGCCACAAGTATTTCCCAACGAACCACCGCTCGGCGAAGTCTTTCGACGAACGTCGAACTTTGCAGTGAGTTACCGCCGCGTCTTTTCACCCCGCATAGTTAACGAACTCACGTTCGGATACGCCCGCTTTGGATTTCTATTTACCCAAGGTGAGGCGAACCCGAAGTGGCCAGATGTGCCGCCTTATGATTTTTCAAATCTAAGCGAGGGCTACATCAACACGCCGCGCACGGCCCGATGGGTGACTACGCCACAGTTCCTTGACAATGTGAGCTTTGTGAAAGACGCACACGTATTTCGTGCTGGAGTAAATGCACGCTTTTATAGACACGTCGATCAGCGTGGACAGCCGGGTGGTATCAATGTAACGCCCTCGGTCACGTTCTCTGGTACTACCCGGCCAGCGTTCATTACAGGAACTTGTCCTGGGCCAACCTGTGTCGTCAATTCGGGCTTTAATGCAGCTTCAGGAATCAATGCCACCGACGCCACAAACCTGAGTGCCTACATAAACAACCTGTACGGTCTACCCGCATCAATCAACCAGGTATTTCTTGGAAATCTGCACGACGATGGGTTCTTGCCCTTCAAGACTGGCGAAAACGTTACGTTGTACGCGCAGAAGCACAATCTCGATCAGTACAACTTCTACTTTCAGGATGAATGGAAAGTGCGGAGTAATCTAACGCTGAATTACGGCGCTCGTTGGGAATTCAATCCTCCGGCTAATACTTCTCCTGAAGCTAGCGTCTTTGTTCCAACCACACCAATTGCCGGTACGCCATTACCCGCGACTCCAGTAGCTAATGCAGCGGGGGCTGTTACCTTTGCTCCGGCCAAACACTGGTACGAGGGTGATTTCAACTTTGCAATTGGACCGCGTTTCGGATTGGCGTGGAGCCCTGATTACAAATCAGGTTTCTTACACAAAATCTTCGGTGACACCAGCCAGAGTGTCATTCGCCTCGGCTATGGACTTGCTTTCGACACCATCTCATCCTTCCAGGTGACAGCTGTCGCGGGAAGAATTCCGGGCGAAGTTCAAAGTTGCACCAGCTCATTCTCGACCACCTCGCAATCGTTCTCTTCGATAACGAATGGTTGCGCTGCCAATTTCAGCGCTTTGAACAGCAGCATAGCTGGCGGCTTTCCAACTCAACTACCGGCGCCAACAGTAAAGCCTTCAACGCTGCTAACTCCACCGCAACAACTCAATACGAACGCGCCGCCAATTACTGTGTTCGCGCCAAACATGCAGCTTCCAACTGTGCATCAATGGAACCTAAGTTTTCAGCGTGAATTACCATGGGGCATGGTAATGGAGGCGGGTTATATAGGTCGCCGAGGCGAATACCTCTTTATGGCCTACAACATTAATCAGATCAATCCGGATAGGATTTTGCCGTCATTCTTGATTATGCAGCAGAATACGTTAATTTCGGGTTGCCGGCCTTCGGGTTCAACCTCGGCGGGCGCAGCATGCGGGACAACTCCACCTATTTTGGCCCAGTTAATTGCCGGCGGACTTACTGCAGCCGCTGCAGCTAACGTTCTAAATCAGGCTGCAACACTGACTGATCTCCAATTCAACGCCGCGGGATCGTTTGCACAGCGAGTTGAGGACAATACGTTGGCGTTGAAGTTAAGACCTAATCAGCAGTTCGGCAGGATCACTTATTTGGACAACAGTGGCGATTCGAACTATCACGCCGCGCAGTTCACTCTGCGTCGCCGGTTCACAAGCGGCCTGGGTATTAGTCTCTCTTATACTTTTGGCAAGTCGATGGACAATCAATCAGTAGATCCGGTGGGCGCCTCGTCGGGAGGAGGACTATCGAATACAACCTCACGGGCTCCCGTTGACATACGCGATCTTCGTCTCGACCGAGCGCGATCTGATTTTGATCGGACACACGTAATCCAGGGCGCAACTGTTTGGGAAGTCCCTGTCGGCAAGGGCAAACGCTTCTTAAGTTCGTCGTCGGGAATTGTGAATCAGGTTCTGGGTGGTTGGACCATAAATAGCATCTTTGCGCACATGACTGGCGAACCCTTTAGCGTTATGGCTGGCGGGGACAGCACCGCAGCGCCTGGGGGCCGAGTTTCAAACGCGGCACACACAACGCGTGCAATCGTGCAGAGACCCATCGAAGCACAGTTGCAGTATTTGCAGGGACAGACGTTCGTTGGGCCAGTTCTTTTTCCCGCTACGACAGCGCTGCCTTGTGGCCAGGATCCGAATGCCGCTTTCTGCATTCCGGCTCCGGGACAGAATGGATCTGGGCGAAACATTTTCATCGCGCCACGTTATTGGAACGTCGATCTCGGGTTCATTAAGACTTTCCAAATAGGAGAGCGGTTCAAGATCCAATTCAGAACCGAAATGTTCAATGCGCTGAATCATGCAAATTTCGACAATCCTCGCGATGCGAGCGTTGGATCGCCATCGCTCAGTTCGAACGTTTTTGCTCAGTCTTGTTGCGCAACGGTGGCTCCGCCATCAACGCAAACGGTAGTGCAAACCGGCGAATCAGCGCGTGTAATTCAGTTTGGATTGAAGCTCCAGTTCTAGGCTTTGATAACAGCGAGACGTTGAAATTCTTGAGAGTGCAGCATCAAGCATTTTGCGATGGACCACACGAACAGCCCGCCACGCTGTAGATATTCGTTGGTACGACCTTCGACACACAAGGGGCACGTTTGTTGATCGCGCAAAATGTCCAATCCAAAGATCGTCGCGGAGAGAATAGTGCCGAAATTACCTTGAGCGTTTATTCTCACTTGATATCTTCAATGCAAAACGACGCAGCGTTGGCCCTCGAAAAAGCCCTCGCCGGATAGCGGCGGTTCCTAATTGCATAGTGATCTTATGCGGCAAAAAGTAAACCTAAATTTCTCATGCTTCTCACGAAGGACTCGACGGAGAACGAACGAGCACTACAATATTCGACCATGGAAATGCCCTTTAAATCCCACTTGAATCAGGGCCCGCAACGATAAAAGTTTCGCGGTTTGCGAGTTCCTTCCATTTTTCAATTCACTGAGCCGATCCCGCCTTATTTCATAAAAACTGAAGGCCACGGGATTCGATCGCGAGGAGATAAAAGTTCGTCAGTCGAAAGGCGGTTGCTATCGCACGACTGCTTAATGGCTAGCAATAGAACGTACAGTCAAACCTTTCACCAGATTTACTTCAGTAACTCCCTTATAACGACTTCGATTTCGCGCTCATCTCCCTCCACAAACCCGATCTTCCGATACCGAAGTTTGCCATGCTTGTCGATAAAAAGGCTGGCAGGAATACTGTCCACATTGAAATACTTACCAAGGCTCATAGAATGTACGACGGGAAAATTGAGATCGTTCTCTATCGCAAACGTCCGCACTTTGTTTAAATCCTCATCTGTACTGACTGCGAAAATCTCTAGACCTTTCTCCTTATATTTCTCAGACAGTTTCTTCAGAAAAGGCATCTCCGCGACACAAGGGACACACCAGGTTGCCCAGAACCCGATCAGCACAACTTTGCCTTTTTGATCAGTTAAATTGAAGGTACGACCTTCAATAGATGTCAGTTGCTGATCGTCAATTGGTTCATTCGTAAACTTGTTTCTGAGCATCTCCACCAGAAAAGAGTTGGCCTCATTCTCGATAGTGGCGGCTTCATCATGTTGATCGAGCTGTTGTAATGCCTTTGCCAAATGCAATAGGCTCTTCTCAGACCTTTCAATTTCCACCGATTGCCGTAACAAGGCCACGCCTTGATGAGTCCGTCCCAATTGCATCAGCGTCCAACCAAGAGCATCTAACGCCAGAGCTCGGTTCCTCTTGTAGGCTTCGCGTTGCTTTTCTTCAGGAAAGAAGAAATCAAATTTCATTTGGGAAGTATTTGGCGGTCGCCGGACACGATGGAAAACCGCAGTCAGTTTTTCAGCCTTCCGAGCGTAGTACAGCGCATCAGCGAGATGTACCTTCTTATCGCTAAAGACGAGCGCCATTTGCGACAGCAAGGCTGAGTCTTCGGGATCAAGAGCGTGCAAGCGTCTGCCGAATTCTCTGACTTCGGTAGCGTTGCCCAAGCTTACTCCAAACCTAAAGATGTTTTCATAAATGAGCCTCCTAACCGCTGCATTTGGTTGTTGGCTGAGCAACTCTTTTAGATGAACTATTCGTTCCTCTTTATTAACACTAGTAGCGCCTGCCCTGACCGCAACTTCATCCCGTAGCGCGATTTGGCGATTTACCAGCACTACGTGCCTTGGCACCTGGCTAAAATTGCGTGTTATCAGCCTATATGGCCAACCGCGTTCGGGAGTCCACGAGGAGTCCAAAGCAAGGATCCTGCGCTCGATGATCTCGGCGCGCTCAGAATTGTTTAGTAGATTCAAATAGGCTGAACGTATGGCCAGTAAAGTCTCAAGATCACGAGTGCACTCAAGTAAAAAAAGCTGATTCGACAAAGCTGCTTTTGCACCATCCGATTTTTCATTCTTGATAAGGCGCAGGCGCCACAGTTGCTGTAAACGCATGGACGCAGGAATATTAGTTTGGGCTGCCAATTGTTCCGCACTTCGAATTGCATCATCAATTCGATGAAGGCGAGTTTCCTGCAATTCGATGAGTGTGATGTAGGCCTCTAAAGCGTCTCCGTCTCTCTCAAGACACCGCTGGAGTTCGACGACCGCACCTTCCGGATCATTTTCGATTATGAGCAAGGCCTTTGCGTAATGACCCCAAGCCCATTCTGGCGCTAAGTCGACAACCCTCTGTAAAGAGTTTTGACCATCTCCTCCAGTAAAACGAAAATAGAAAGCCATTTGATAAACCGGATTGTGAGGAAAGCGGCGTATAAGATAAAGATACTCGGCGTCAACCTCATCCGATCGATTAAGGTAATCGGATTTGACGTTGGCGTACTCTATATGCGCTTGCAAATAATTTGGAGCAAAGGACAGTGCCCTCCTCAGCGTGGTGATTGCCGTTAAGGGTTTATCAGATTGCGCCTGAAGAATAGCTCGCTTTACCAACTCCCGCGCCGCAGGTGGCGGGGGGACGTTCAGGTGCTCGCCTCTATCAATAGCGAAGGCATTTGAAGCAGGGATTAGCAGTAATATGACAATGGTGGCACAAACGATCTTTTTCATGACTTCGATTAGATCACTACTGAGGGACTGGGCTTCCAACAACGTTGACGCGTCTGAGAATCGAAAGCCAAATCAGATCGAATTAACGCTCGGTATATACGTAGAATCCGTTGTGACGGTGTTCGCGCTTGCCTTCTTTTGAGCCCGATTGGCTGATTCTCCACCCAATTCTAGCTGTTGTCTCGTTAACTCTGGTGCCGTCTCGAGGTTGACATACGATAGCAAACGCTTGGTCATGCGATAGGTTCCAGAAAGAGATACTGACCCATACAACAGCGCAAAGAAACAGGTATTCTTACTTGATGAAGTCGAACCTCCTCATAAAAATGATCCTCGTAGCGACAAAGCAGACGGATAACCAAACTGAAGCGAATCTTTGACTATGATCGATGGATGCTTGTCGTTATCCGGAAGTGAGAGTCTTGAACGAGTTAAGGCAATTAGAGGAACACAGTCCGCTTTGTCGCTTGACGATTCGATAACATTCGCATCAGGCCGATTCTAAGCCCAAGCGATCGCGAACAGTAATCGTACCACGACTGTAATTGGTCAATCCCATTTTCTGAAAACCTCCTGCAGTAACCGTTACCACCGACGCTGGACTCCTAACATGTTGGAGATGACTTCATGAGTCAATTCAATGCTGTCTGCCTGTACACGATCTTTCGTGCTGTGCAACCAACGTCACGGACCAAGGCAAGCGTGGCGCGATCACTGTCTTGTCGGAGTATCGCAAGCAGCGACGTCACAAGTTTGTCACAAACGAAAAGCGGCAGGTCGGGCAACCTGCCGCAAATCGTTGAAAATAATGGTGAGCCGAGCAGGGCTCGAACCTGCGACCCGCTGATTAAGAGTCAGCTGCTCTACCAACTGAGCTATCGGCCCATGCGGTTAACGCGTGTGGAATTATACGGGGGAGAAGAGGAGTGTCAAGCGGGGCTATTTCAAATTTCAGATTTCAGATTTTGCAGAAGAGTTTGGATTGCCTATCAGACAATCTGAAATCTGCAATCTGAAATCTTAAATATTTTAAGCTTCCGCGGCGCACTGTTGTTCGGCCAATAATTTGTGCACAGTTTCGATGAGTTGATCGATGTCAGGTTTCGCTACAAACGCGACGGCGCCAGCTTCCATTGCTTCATGCCGGTGAATGGCGTAAGCGTCGCCCGTGTAGAAGATGCACGGAACTCCGGGGGTTAGGCCGTTTAGTTTTTCGCAGAGCTCGAGACCACTTCCATCGGGTAAGCGTTTGTCGAGAACGTAGAGATCAAACTCGCTTTCACTGGCAAGCTGACAAGCTTCATCAATGGTGGCAGCAGTTTGTACTTCGTAGTCTTCGTCAGAAAGTAATACCTGTAGCATTTCAGAGGTGTCGAAGTGATCATCGACACACAAGATGCGACATTTTGTTTTGGACACGGGGAACCTCCTTGTTCGGGCGAAAAACATTAGGGGCTCGCTGCCAAGGAAGTTGGGAGAAGGGGTGCGAGCGCGAGTGATTATATTGCGGAAACCAGGTTGTGCCAATTCGGGAACCGAACTCAGATCTCAAAGCGAAAATCTCAAGTAACGGCAACTTTGTGCCCCGGTTTCTGGAAGCGTTGCCCAATTGACGTTTTTCAACAAGTACCTACGTATTTAGGATCGTTCACCTTTCTTGCGATCCCATACGAGCCAAGGTGGGCAGCCCTCCTGCCCACCGCCATCCTTAAGACAATCATTGGTCATTAAAACAATCATTGGTCATTTTTCATTTTCCGTAATTTTCCGTTCTCATTTTCCATTTCCGGACGCTTTCGCGCATCCGGGTTCGGCCTTTAGTAACCCACTAAATTCAAAACACTAACTC
>JBKPQV010000258.1:0-3180 GCA_046734235.1 Acidobacteriota bacterium | reverse complement strand
CTTAACTTCCGCTCCGGTGACCTTATCGATGACCACTCGTTCGGGCCTGGTGTTCAGATACCGCCCAACAATCCAGGAAACAATGCCAGTGAGCCACAACGCTGCCACTTTGGGCCAGAGGTTTTCTTGAAAGTAAGTTGTTTCATTGAAAGCCTTTGCGGTTCCAAAGTTCATGATCAAGCAGGCAGCTATTGGAATGAGAATTACGAGACCTCCCGCGCCTCGCCAGATAATGATCATTTTTCAGCCTCACTTGGTTGATTAACGAGCGTCATGCGATTAGTTCGAACGGGCTTTTACAACCATGTTGTTGGCCTTTTCAATACAAACCATTTGCATCTCTTTTTGTTTGAGCTTGGTAAAAGGACAAACCAGAAAGTCGGCAAGGATTACGTTGTCTTGATCGATTTGGTTACGAATATCTTCGGGGACGTTTTGGTAACCAGGAACTGCAAATCGTTGCTCCGAAACGCCTAAGATTCGCTTGGTCCCAATTTTCCAGATTCGGAGCGCAGGGGCTCCATTGTAAACCGCTAACCTACCGCGCACCGTGAAGCACTTACCCACCAGGTTCGGGTGCTCGCGACAGGTTTTATCAGAAACCGTTGAGGCTGGAGTCGTTATCACAACACTCAGAGTTACAAGTGTCGAAATCAGAGATAGGACCCGCAAAGTGTTCAAGCTTTTTCTTGCAAACATGTGTAGAAGATCTATATGGATCGGATTTCATTTTTTTGAGGACCGCTCGCACCAAGGATCACTTCGGCAAAGGCGTTGCCTGTCCCGCAACACAACGCCATTTCCCTTCGCGTTTTACAAACACGTGTGTAAACCTGGAGGCACTAACTAGTTCACCGCGAGTTGATCTCCCGGTAAGACGTCCAACAAATAGAGCTGTCTTGTCAAATACTCTCACGCTGATCTCGTCGGTCGTGAAATTAATGCTCGGATCATTACGCTTAAACACTGCCAGCAGTTGCGACTTGTTAATTAACTGTCCGTTTCCCGCAACCGCTGTAAAATCATCCGCATATATCTGGTCCAAAACCTTTTCGTTTCCGTCCTTGATCGCTTGCCGGCGAGATTCTTCAATTTGCCTTAGTTCAGCTTCAACCTTGGCTGGGTCATCGACTGCTGCCGTGACAGTAGTTGGCATAACGCATACGACCATTAACAGCAGTAGTACCAATCGATTCATTAGTCCTCCACGATTTCTCGCCGTTTCCACGTCGGTTTGGGATACGACTTTAGCTTGCGCCACAGAATGGTCACACTTCCGTCTGGTCTTGCGCTGATTACTCGAAAACCAACCAACAAATCTGCTCTCCGGTTGCTAGTAGTTCGAAGCACATATGTTCTGTGTGACACAACTGGAAGTGAAGAACCGTAACTATATCTATCCATTTCGAAGCCGCCACGGTTCCGCCTACTTAGACTCGAAGCTTCGAAATAATCAGTTGGCGGAATTATGTTAGTCAACCCTTTCACTCCATCAGTTTCCGGGGTCACCATCTCAAGTGGCACATCACCTAGTGCGACCAACACACCGAGTGATTCACCTGTAAAACCAGTAAAGAACTTTCCATCACCGAGTTTGAGCTCCGCCCATCCCAGACGGGGATCGACATAACCATTCAAACCGCTGCCGTGTCGCTCCTTCGAAAAAGAATAAGTACATGCGTGCGAGCTAAATTCCGGCGACTGGCCGTCTGCCAGATCTTCGACTGAAACAATTTGTCTGCGCTTGGCCCACGGATAGAGACGCACCAGGCCGGTTGCCGGCAGATTCAAAGCGGGCGTTGCCATTTGACGATCCAGTTCGGAAGGTGCGAGAAGCAGTTTTTCCGCCGGTGTGAAGTGATACTCGGAGACCCAAACGCTCCGGCGAAGAAGAATGCGTTTCTTGATGTCGGGAATTTCATTCGTTGTGGGCGGCGAATCTTGTAATTCCGGGTCCTTCGTCGTTTGACACACTGAAACTGAGCAAAGGACGGAGATCAGGGCGATGGCTGAAACCCATAAGTTCATAATCAAAAACTATTTTGTCCGCCTGGGTCGCTGTTTGGCAGAGATGGATTTTACGATCGTATTGCCGCGACCTTTAGTGGCAAATGTTGGTTTTTGCCGTTTTACCGCCCGGGAAATCAGATCAACAACCTTCGGCTCATCTAAAGTGCTGATACTCTCAAGTCTAATGAAGGCTCCTTGAGTTCCGTTACCTTGTAATAGCCTGTTTGGGTCAGGAAGCGATCGGCCGTACATGAAATACAGGTTCACACCTCGAGCATAAACAGCCAGCGAGAAAACTACATCCGAGGTCCTTTCCGTCGGACTGTATCCGATCGCGAGGGCGTTGTAGTTGTCGTAAACCAACTCATTAGCGGCCGGATATCGCTTTCTGATCACTGAACGACAAGAGCGAGTCAGTTTCGCAATCGCAGGGTCAAATTTAGCAATGAACCCAGCGACTTGTTTTGCTGGTGACTGAGCAACAATTGGTTTGGCCATCATTGCCTTGAGATGGCGGGCTTGCCCCGCAAAACATATTTTTGAATTTTTCCTGTTGCGGTTTTAGGTAACTCTGAAATCAATGTTACCGCGTGAGGGGCCTTGAAATGTGCGAGATTGTCGCGCGCAAACTGTCGCAACTCCTCTTCTGACGCGATTGCCCCGGCCTTCAAAACTACGAAGGCATGAGGAGCTTCTCCCCACCGTTCATGTGGTACTCCAACGATTGCGACTTCCTGCACTGCCGGATGTCGCAACATAACGCCCTCGACTTCAATCGAGGAAATGTTTTCACCGCCACTAATGATTACATCCTTCAGACGATCCCGTACCTCAGCATAGCCATTTGGATGAATTACCGCGGCATCTCCGGTGCGAAACCAGCCACCTCGCATCACTTCAGCAGTCGCTTCTGGATCGTTGAAGTAACCTTTCATCACGGCATTTCCGCGTACAACTATTTCACCTAAAGTCTCACCGTCGTGAGGCACTTCCCTTCCGTCGTCGCCAAACACGCTGAGTTCACCAGAGGTCAATAATTCAACACCCTGGCATGCTTTAATCGCGGCACGATCCGGCGACGACAACTCGGTATGTTCCGGAAGGTGTTCACAGATTGTGATAAACGGAGAGGTTTCGGTAAGGCCGTAAAGCTGGGTTATGGTCCAACCC
>JBKPQV010000257.1:0-7008 GCA_046734235.1 Acidobacteriota bacterium | reverse complement strand
TTCATACCTCTTCGAAAGTTTTGGCCATTCTATAACATTTCAGATTGTAGATTGGAGGTTGAGGTGTCCGATATGCTTCAGCTTTTCGGGCTTGAGCTGCGACTGGTAGAAAATTTTTCAATAGTTATCCAGCTTCTGGTCTTAATCGGAGTCATCAGTATCAATCCCTAGCCAAATCAGACGTCGACAAGCTGAAGAGCCTCTTGCAAAATTCTCCACTCCGGAGGAGTGCCATGTCTATAGCACCGACGCAAGCCGAACAGGTCAGGCACTCCAGAGGAGTGCGGTGTCAGAAATCTTTTGTATGAAATGTCCCCAGATAAGAGCATTCATTCATGCATAGCTTATATGGCACTCCTACGGAGTGCGGAATTTCGGTGCCTCGGAGCTATAAACATCTCACTCCTCCGGAGTGAAAAAATGTTTTTGCAAGAGCCTCTAAAGCATATCGGACACTAAGGCTCCTCCTTACACCGACAAGCTGAAGCATATCGGACACAACAATCTAAAATCTAAAATCTGAGATCTAAAATCAGAGATCTTAGATCTGAAATCTGAAATCCTTAAGGCCTGCCAGATCAATCCTGCCCTTCCACTGTCAAAAGGCTAAGCGGTGTGGCGTCGTATTAATGCTCCAGTTGTTCAGTACCTCCCTAAATCCGCGGGCAAGCGAGCGTTGGACCAGCGTCAATGCAACGGCATCATGCTTGCCATTTTTATTCACGAATGACTCTGTTACTAAAAACAATCTCACGCAGACTCACGCGAATGCGCCGGCGTCGAAAAGTTGGACGCGCGTACGACATGGCCCTTGAAATCGGAAAGATCCTGAAACCCGGCTCCTCCGTCCTGGATGTTGGCTGCGGTAATGGATTTATTGCTCATCATCTGAGCGGCTTACTTAATTCCAAAGTTGTTGGCCTGGATGTCGGCACATCCGCAAATGCAAACATCCATTATCTCCCCTACGACGGCCAGCACTTCCCTATCGGCAATTTAACCTTTGATGCGGTGTTGCTCTGTTATGTTCTGCATCACACACAGGAACCGCGGCGTGTCCTTGAAGAGGTTCGCCGAGTCTTAAGACCTGGAGGCTTAACGATCATTTACGAAGATAATCCGGCGAGCTGGTGGGATCGCTTGGTTTGTTGGGGCCACAATTTGCAATGGAAACGCAGAACTGGCCCGTGCACGTTTCAGCTTGAAGATGAGTGGAGGCGTGTTTTCCGGCTAGCTGGTTTTCAGACCATCCGGCAAAGGCAGCTGTCTCGGTGGAGAAATCTGGCCCATCCGGTTTCGCGAAACTTTTTCGTTTTGACTACTGAATCGAACTACTGAGCTGACGTGTTCTCGAGAACCTCGCCGATCAGGCTAAAGTCAACTTGTGCTTTGTTACTACATCGGTAGGTTGTTTCCTTCCGCGCTTCAGGCGGAGTGACCGATACTCCCTGCCCAGAAACTGGTGGCGTTTCCTCGCCATTGTACTCATCAAACAATTTGTAAGCGTACCCATTCTTAGTAAAACTTATCTCGGTGAGATCGACCTTCGCGCGAAAATAATGGCTATATTCAAAAGCCTTCTGCGAGTTTACCCGTTCCCCGGGATACTCAAGTTCGATTCTGTTGGGCATGCCGAAACGATACTGCAAATATCCCTCAGTCTTCGAAAGCTTCGCTGATGCACAAAGCGAAACTAACTTCATCGATTTCCTCAATGGACAACTAAAAACAACCTTTTCACCCGTAGTGCAAAGAGTGAGAGCCTTAGACGCATGATACGTATGCCCAAACTCCTCCCCTCCTGGGCTTCGCTCGCCCACAACGAAAAATGTCACCGCGACTGACAGCACTAGCACAACTATTTTGCTCATAAAATCCCAAGCTGCTGATTCATCTTCAGGAAGTCGAAATTATTCCACGCTTCTGAGATTTTGACGTCTTCACCAACCCTGACAATTGCAATGCCGGTAAATTCAATGTCGGATTGTGTTGCTGGAGTTCCAAGCGATTCACCTGTATGTTTTCCTCTCACACTACAGCGAGCAACCACTTTGTCTCCTTCCGCGATCACATCCTCAACAATCACTTCGATATTCGGAAACGCACCCCAAATTGCGCATGAAATTCTCGAAAGGCAGCAATGCCACTCACGGCTTTGCCTTGCGCGTCGGCCAAACCGTGAATCACAGCGTCCTCTCATAACATCTCATCTACAGCGTCTGCCTGACCTTTGTTCCACACTTCCTCGAACCATCGCTTCATGAGGTTTTTGTTTTCCTGCGACATTGCTAAATTTCCTCCTATAGACCAATTACACCACGCTCGAGCAGGCTCTTAATCATCCTCAAACAGTCGGCTTCACGGAAAGGGCAAATCGAAAGAATTGACTGAATGTCCCAACTGCCGTTTATACGAGAAAGAATGAATCCTTCCTGCGGATCCAATTTTTGTTCAGTTAGTGCGTCTGCTGAAATAAGAAGAACAGGGGTAGCCGTGGGTGCGATTCCTGAGGCATAAACCTTCTTTATGAACTTCTCTTCGGCTTGCGGTAATAGTTTCTGGGCATCCGCGTTTTTTGGATCCTCTTCGAGAACACGCTGAATCATTGTCAAAGCTGATTCCGGATCCTCATCGAGCCGTCTCTCGACCGCCCAAATGACCTCGGTTAGGCTTTCTGGCAGATCCTCAACTTCAGGAGGAGTCACAATCGGTTCTTCTGGCCGTTCACCAATAACACGCGCTACCCCCTTGCTAATCAAATCGTAGAGTTGTCCATAGACGTGAAAAGCTGATGCGTGCATGTGGTAGCAAATCTCGGCAACTGACATCCTCTTTTCGACGAAGAATAAAACCTGCCGGAATTCCTTACCGAGTTTTAGCGATGAGGTCCAACCAGCATTTAATTCGAGGATACAGCGATCGGAGGGAACCAGTGTACGGTACCTGGCCAACTCGTCGATTCTATAAATCCCCTCCATGATTACTGTGGTCGGTTCCACCTCGATCGGAATCACTTCATCAGGCAACGGTTCATCGTCGTAAAATTCAAACTGACCTTCGGTCCATAGGAAAAGGTCGTAGATGGCATCAAGCGTTCGCGTCCTAAGAATGTCCAATACGTCGTGTTCTGTTAGAAATCCCTGCGCAACCAATACCTCTCCCAACTTAGCGCCTGAAGTACGTTGAGCCTCGCGTGCAACCTGCAACTGAGACTCGTCCAATTTTCCGTAGTGTAAAAGGATTTGGCCCAAGTACTCCCTTGGGTCGTTTGATTTCGAGCCGACGATTAGCCCCTTCTGAAAATAGACCTGCTTAGTAATCTTACCGAGGTCAAACTTCAGGGTACCCGTCTTCCTTCCTGCGGCAAGAAACTGCAGCAAGTCGGTAAGACTCATGGTTTTCAAAGTGCCTTGGATAGCCATTATTTGTCTATTCGATCGCGGCTTCGCAGCACTAGGCGCTCTCGGTGAGATTCTTCGAAGAATTGGTCGTCGTTACTGGACCATAGAAGATAAAAGCTCTAGCAGAATACATTTGAATAATCCGCGGTTCAAAAGTCCGTTCTCTCAGACTCTCTTTCGGTTTTGCGATTTAGAAAGTGATGGTGATAACAAAATCAAACGAGTCGCGGGCCGTTCAGTCCACTAATCTTCGACTAAGTCGGCCGAAATTGCGAACGTTCTTGGTTCCGACTCCTCGGCAAGGCGGAGAAGCAGCAACAGTTTCTCCGTCTGCTCATCATTCAAATCAACGAACTGCACGCCAAAGCCAAAACCATGACGGTGATGCTTCACCTCACCCTCAAGATAGAGCCAATCGTCATCGGGCAACAGCACTCGAAAAGCGACGATTTCTCCGGTTAGTACTTCGCCTACGGTATCCAGATAACAGCCACCCTCCGAAAGGTCAGTTACCCGGGCCGATTGCCTGACACCCTCGTTCTCGTTCCAAAAGGCGTCCAGGCTAACGCTCAGTCGGGGTTTCGATCTGCGTTCGTCCATAATTCGTAATCATCATAGAAGGTTTAGCGAGGGAGGCAAAGAAAAATCATTTTGACTGAAAGGAAATTGGTGGCTGATTGCATTACAAGTCAGACATCTCAGTTTTCTGGAAGTTCCTCCCACTCTTTCCAGAAAAACTGGGCCCACATTTCTCCTCAAGTGTTGCAGCGCACTTTCAATGCCTCAGGAATGATCTGGAAAGTTGCAGGTAACCTTCCTGGAAGCTCGCCATCAATTTCCACTCGGACTTCTTTCTGATTAGCTGAGCGCACGACCACTTTTTTGCCAAGGACGTGGCCGACTTCAGACATCGATAAATGCGAACCGAAATAGATTCGAGGGGCACTAGTCATCATTTTCAGCGCACTCAGGTCTCCAACACTGATGATGTCAAACTTCCCGTCGTTGAGTTTTGCGTCAGGCGCGATCTTCATCCCACCACCGAAGTATCGGGCGTTTGCTACGCAAAGATTAACTACGGACAACTGGCGTTCATGTGAATCGTCCACTTTCACGATAACCCTAACTGCCTCTGAGTTCATCGCCGTTTGCAGTAATGATGCTCCAAATGAAACTTTACCTCCCAACCAGCTCGGTGTATTGCCCGGAAGCCAGTCGGGACCTCCGTTCTTAACTCGCTCGATCACTCGGGTGCTCATCCCACATGAGGCTACGCCAAGAAAGAAGCGAGTCACTTCCTTTCCCTTACTATCGAAGAAAGAAACTCTTCCTACATCAATCCGTCTTGTTCGCCCGGTGCGGAGTACACGCGCGGCCTCACGCGCTTGCGAGGGGATTTCCAAACTCTTTCGAAAATCCCCTCCGGTTCCACTCGGCAAAATCCCCAGTTCGACGTCTTTGCCTGAACTGAGAATTCCATTAGCTACCTCCGAAATTGTTCCATCGCCGCCACAGGCAATAATGAATCTGGTCCCTTTCCGCGCCGCTTCGTTGGCTAGCGTCGTAGCGTCTCCTGGTCCACTGGTAAAGAGATTCTTGAATGGTCCAAAGTGCGAACTGAGATCGCTTGCAAGTTGAGGCCAGGCCGATCCTGTTGCTCCATTAGCCGAAGTTGGATTCACGATTACAAGCGGAAGCGACATCGTTCTTTAGTTAATCCTCGCCTTGCGGTCCTGCTCAGCCAATTCCGCTATCTTCTCCATCACGAAGTCGGCGATTTCTTTGTGTGTCCGGAGACGATCTGGCTTTTGCAGGTGCTCTGCCAAATCCAACTGAGGACCAAAGTATATTCGAATCACTTCTTCGCGATTCCAATTGCGAGCTATTTGCCGCGGTAGATCGTTACACAGTCCAGCAATGAAAACTGGGATAACCTGGGGCTTCGCATCCATGATGAGTTTGCCGACGCCCGGTTGGGCCCTCAAAAAGGAGTAAGGATCCTCGTTCTTATTGCGAGTCCCCTCTGGATGAAACCCAATAATATTTCCGGCGCCATGTCGGGCAAGGTCTGTGAGTACGCGAAAGGAAAACTTGTCGAATACACGTTTTTCAGGGATGGGGTGGTCACCTGTTGCAAAAAACGCGGGGTACATTGAAAACCAGCCCATTACAAGATTCACAAAAACACCTAACGGGTTTTGATAAAAGAATCTTCCGCGAACCGGGAAAAAGAGCTGCTTCCGCCAGCTTGTCTCTCTAAACAGCACTGTTGAGACAGCATACATATCAAAAAAAGATCGGTGATTGGCAACCAGGAGGATAGGTCGTTCCCGAGAAGCCGCTTCGACATTCTCGAGACCGTAAACATTCATGATGTTGTACGTCGATAAGTGAATCCAACCAGCACCGAGCGTTCGCTGGCAAAAGGTCCAAAAGCGTTTCCAAGTCCCTCGATTCATCCGTCTGACGAGGACAAAGGCAAATCGTTCGAAAGACGAGAGTGGGCTTAGTTCTTCTGCGGTTGGCTGGAGGGATTCTGCCGCCGTCCCAGGACTTGGTGATTGCTGTTCGGCTGCGACCAGGCCAGCCTTAACTTCAGGTTCTGCAGTTCTCAATCCCCACTCCCAAATGCAACTGCGACAGACTCAATCGATCGAGAAGTATTTTGCTTCAGGATGGTGAACAATGATAGCCGAGGTCGACTGTTCCGGTTCCAACTGGAATTCCTCAGTGAGAGACACGTCGATGCGCGCGGGATCTAACAATGCAAACAGTTTTTCCTGGTCCTCCAGGTTAGGGCAAGCCGGATATCCAAAGCTGTAGCGCGACCCCTGATAGTTTTGATGAAACAGTTTCGAGAGTTCCTTTGCATCGGCACCTGCAATATTTAGTTCTTCCCGAATCTTCTTATGCCAAAGCTCTGCTAAGGCTTCGGCACTCTCGACACTCAACCCATGGAAGTAGAGATAGTCCGCATAATTGTCAGACTTAAAAAGCTCATGCGCGTACTCGCTGGCACGTCTACCTACAGTAACCAGATGAAAAGCTACGACATCCATCTTCCCCGACTCAGACGATGCGAAGAAATCGGCAAGACAAAGGTTCTTTCCAGAAGGCTGCCGAGGAAAGGTAAAGCGCACGGCCTCGTTTTCTGATTCGTCGTATACGATCAGATCGTTACCTGAAGATTGACAGCGAAAGTATCCGTAAACCACCTTGGGCACAAGCAACGCTTCCCTCTTGGAGCGCTCTTTGAGTTCAGCAAAGATAGGACGCACCTTACCGGACACTAACGCCTCGTAATCTTCTTTCGACGAGCGCCCTTGTTTGTATTGCCATTGCCCCTTGAATAACGCTGTCTCATTCACAAAGGAAAATAGCTCGTCGAGTGGGACATCTTCTACCAACCTTGATCCCCAAAACGGTGGTTCAGGAATTACGACCTCCGTACTAACGGTAGACCGGGTTGTATGCGTCGAATCACCGGCAACTCGGACAACGCCACGGGGACGGGATGGCTTGCGAATACCGAGTTTGGCCTCTTCACCAACCAGGTCTTCGATGTCCTCCGCCGTTTCCGAGCCTGCACCTTCAGTTACTACTTGCG
>JBKPQV010000256.1:0-8720 GCA_046734235.1 Acidobacteriota bacterium | reverse complement strand
CTATCGAGGTTACTAAGAGTTTGCTCCTCAGTGGCACTCTGTAACTTCTTAGAACTCTCCGCGTCTACGCGTTTAGATCAGTTGAGCATTTCAACGCGGAGACGCGGAGAACGCCGAGACGCAGAGAAGAAGTTTCATCGGGTCACGTCCGCGTTCACCAGCGCCAGTTGATTCTGTAGCCATGCGATAACAGGGTAAGGTCGTTTCTCACTCTAGCCCAATCGTTGTTAGCGTCTTGCGCCAGTTGATGTTTCCGCATGAAGCTATTGATCGATCGTCCGCGGACTAAGACCTCCCGGGCCAGGTTCGGCGCGTATTTTTGATCCTCCGCCTTATCTTTCAATTTATCCGTGGCGTGTTCGAACTGCTTCACGTATTCGTTGATCTCATCTTCTGCGCCCGTCCCGTCGAGAGGGCTGTGATCAAGCGAGCGATCGAGAGAGCTCTTGAAGGTGTCAGTGTCGGTTTCGAGATTGCGAATAATTTGGCGGACGTTTGTGCGCACCACAGTAGTACGCTGTTCCAGCGAATTACTAAGGGTTGGGAACATCAATAGCATCGACACAGACAAGGTAAAACTAACGACTAGTCTGATCACTGATCACCTCCGACGTTGGAATGCCGCACATTATGCATCTTGTCTTAATTCATGGATACTCATTGACTCACTTGAGATGGGGATTCTCGGCAAATCAACGTCCACTTATCTTTCCCTCCTGCTGAGCCGACGCTTGGCTATGCACAAAAAGTCAGATACCACCTGCTTCAGCAGGGTGGAGTTTCAACTTCCCGCTATAAACGTAGTGAAAGGTGAAAGCCGCTCAGTAGCGAGAAATTGAGACTCCATGCTGCTGAAGCAGGTGGTATCTAACCATTGCCCGGAAGCGGTACTCTAGCGAGACGCTGAAACTCCACGCTGCTAAAGCAGGTGGTATCTTCGCATTCAGTGGTGCGCCGTAACCGCGAGGGATCCGTCCTGTCAAAAGTGCCAGTAGTTGAACCTCATCTTTCGGAATAAATTCAAGACAAATAAATTGCTCGCCACGCGTTTCAGCGTGGCCTCGTTGATTCATTTGTTTTGAATTCACTTTTGAAGGAGTTCCGATGGAGATCAAACCGGCTGCAATGGCAATACCCAAAGAGACAGATCAATTGCCGCAAGGAAAGTATGGCCCTATCTACCCGAAGAGTCCGGCCTGTTACGGATTCAGCATTCTTGCAAAAATTATTCCCGGTCGCGAGCCCGTATTTCATGAATATGCTCAGAACATTGAGAAGGCAGTCGCAGCGCAGCCTGATGTTCTTGCTCCACTCAAGCTTCACTATTTGCGTTGGATTCTCTTTCCCATTGAGGGTGTCACCTACTTCATGTATCAGGGCATTTTCGACACTGACTTTGACAAGTACACAGAAGATGCCGTGGCCTTATTCGGTGCCGCAGGAGTCCGGACAGTTTTCGAGAATCTCGAAGGCTTTCCGATGGATTGGCAAACTAATCCCGAGGCCTTCGTCAAGTTTGTGCGCGCGCATCAGGTTCCGAGCTTCCTGGAGTACGGAGAGTATCCATACTACAGCGCCGATGAAATCAAGAAGGCCTTGCAGTTAAAACATGCATTTTCCGAGATGCTGGATCAACTGCAATGAAGCGTTGCGCAGTTACGAATCTAAGGAGAAATCGATGAGCAACGCGGCTCGCACCTATAACCAAAACCATGTCCCGCGCAAGTACACAGCGGGCAAAAGACGGTTAAGCATTTACTGGAGCTGGAGCTATGCCTGGGAGTCGCAGCGCGATTTGACCGAAATGGAGAATCGCTTTTCGACAATGACTGAAGTACGCCGAGTGGCGTGGCCGAATTACGAAAAGCCGGAGTGGGGTAGCGCACAGTTCCTTCAGGGTATCGCTGGCACCCTGGAACTGTTTCACCGCTCGGCGTTGAGCTTTCAGGAGACCGCGGGCGAAGCTACCGGACATCCAGTCGCGGTCTTTCAGCGTATCGATCAGGCAGGATACACGCAACCAATTGATGAACGGATTCTGGATGACTGCGATACGCTGCTCGTGTTTGGGTTGGACCATCTTGCGTCCAACGAGGAAGCTTCACGGGAAGAAATAGAAGCCATCAATGAGTGGTTAAAGCGTGAGGGCACGTGCCTGCTGCTCGCTCCGCATCATGACGTGGGCTTTACTGATGATCTGCAGCAGCGTCAAATCGAATACAAGCATCACGGCGATGCGCTGGTGCCGCGTCAACAGCGATTCAGCTCGTATGCACGGTCGTTGCTCAAGGCACTCGATATTCCGGTTTGGAATCGCTGGGGTCTGCGCCCGGCGCTGGTCAAAGGCACGCGCGACATCGCGCCGCTTACTCCGTTCAGGGACCTCGACAAGCTCGGTTTGCTCAATAACGTTCCAACGCTCAACTTCCACCCGCATTTGCCGCATTACGAACTGACCAATGGTGACGATCAGACCGTGCACGTATTAGGGCGACAGCCGATAGATCTTGATCGACCGCATCCGTTCAGTGCAGAAGGAAATACCGAGTTCAATGTATTGCTTTGGCTACCACCAGCCGCTGAACGTGCCGGAGACATCGTAATGGTCGACTCCACAAACTTCACGACGTTATTTGGTGGCACCGACAGTTTGAAGAATTTCTGGAAGAACATTGCGACGATGTAGCAAGGAGAACGTAGTGAATCCAGAAACTGAACTCGAACTCGACGACATCCAGAGCGGGGTCCTACGACCGCGGCCCACTCCTTACGTAGCGACTTACATCGGATTTCGCATCGATGATCACAAAGCCGGGCAGGAGCTGATCGGGCGTATTGCTCGTGTCGTAACGTCCGCAGCCAATCCGGCAAGCCCTCTGGCCGATACATCGGTAAGCGTCGCGCTCACTTATCAAGGACTCAAGGCGTTACGCGTGCCAGCAGAGTCACTCGAAAGTCTCTCGTGGGAATTTCGCCAGGGCATGGCATCACGCGCCAGTGAATTAGGCGATACCGGTGAGAGTGCGCCCGAGAATTGGGAGCAACCGTTAGGCAGTTCAGACCTCCACGTCGTGCTGGTTGCAGTTTCGCCTGATGAACAAACGCTGGAGGCGGCACTCGATCCCGCGCGCGAGGCTTATCGAAAAATGTCTGGCATCGAGGCTATCTGGCGTCAGAATTGTCACGCCCTTCCAACTGAAACGGAACCATTCGGGTTTCGGGACGGAATCAGTCATCCGGCGATCGAAGGCAGCGGAATTCCGGGCACGAATCCTCGCGAACAGCCGCTGAAAGCCGGAGAGTTCGTGCTGGGTTACAGAGACGAACTTGGCGGTGTGCAAAAGACAACCCCTGAGCTGCTCGGACGAAACGGTACATATGTTGTTTTCAGAAAACTTCATCAACGCGTCGCGGAGTTTCGCAAATTTCTGAAGGCCAGCGCGAACAATGCGGACGACGAAGAGTTACTCGCTGCGAAGATGATGGGCCGCTGGCGCAGCGGAGCGCCACTGGCGTTGTGCCCGTTTCATGATGACCCGGAATTGGGAGCGGACGCCCGCCGCAACAACGTCTTTATGTTTGAAGAGGACGACAAGACGGGACTAAAGACGCCGGGTGGATCACATATCCGTCGTTGTAATCCGCGTGACGCCGCAATCGCAGGTGTCGCCAGAATCCATCGCATGATACGACGCGGTACAGCATATGGTCCCTTGCTTCCCGAAGGCGTGCTGGAAGATGACGGCGCCGATCGCGGTCTTATGTTCGCTTTCGTTGGCGCGCACATCGGCCGTCAATTCGAGTTTGTGCAATCGCAGTGGGTCAACGACGGTGTCTTTTTCGGCGCCGGCGAAGACAAAGATCCTGTCATTGGATCAAATGGTCCTGGCGGCAGTTTTACTGTCCCTCGCAAACCAGTGCGCCGGAGGATTCAAGGCATCCCAAATTTTGTTGTTACGCGCGGCGGCGAGTATTGCTTCATGCCGGGACTGCGTGCCCTGAGCTGGCTCGCGAACCTTAAAACGTAAGAGGCGAGCTGAAGATGCTGCGTATTCGCGTTTGGTTGGCGCTGGGTTTCAGTCTCTTCCTTGCTGTTCACTTGCAGGCGCAGAACCGGGGCGTATATCCGCTCGGTATGAGCGCCACCAACTCTGGCGTTACGCCGGCTCCCGGCTTCACGTATGTGAATCAACTTCTCATCTATTCGCGCGGTAAATCAAAGGGGCCTCAGGGCGAGGTGCTGGGTACAGGCAGCAACTCGGTGGTTATGGATATGAACACGATCGCATGGGTAAGTCGAAAAGAGATTTTGCGTGGTGCAAAGTTTTCTATGACAGCGACTCTGCCCGTAGCGAAGAATTCGCTGACGAATGATGTTATCGGTCCGGTTAGCGGAGGAGCTGGCTTTGCCGATTCGTATTATCAGCCGTTCATTTTGGGGTGGAACAAAGACCGCGCAGCATTTCGCGCGGTCTACGGATTCCTGGCACCGACCGGTAGGTTCAATGCTGGCACGAATGACAATGTGGGTTCGGGCTATTGGACTCACGCATTCTCTTCCGGCCAGACGCTCTACGTAACAAAGGACAAGGCGACAACACTATCTGCCTTTCAGATGTATGAGATTCACACGACGCAGAAGGGAACTGGCATCCACCCAGGTCAAACTTTCGATCTGGATTTTTCACTGATGAGAGCGCTCTCTATCGGCAACAAACCCTGGTTGCAAGTTGGACTGGTAGGTTACAACGCGCGGCAGACCACGGCGAAGCGAGGTCCGAGCATTACCGCAGAACAGGAGTCGCATCGTTACAAAGTCAATGCTCTCGGATTCGCTTCCAGCGTGAACCTGCCGAAGAAGATCAATTTGGGCTTCAAGTACTTTCAGGAGTTCGCAAACAGGTCGACGTTTCAGGGGCACTCGATACAAATTTCGGGTGCTATCAAATTCTAATCAGTGCCAAGCAGGTGAAAGATGATTGATGTTGTAGTTATTGGTGGTGGTCCCGCCGGGATGACGGCCGCACTCCGCGCCGGAGATTTGGGGGCGAAGACTGTTCTCGTCACGCGTGACGATTTTGGCGGCATGGCCGCTAACGATGGGCCAGTTCCAGTAAGGACGCTCGCACACGCAGCGCGACTGCTGCGAGATTCCCGCCAGCTAAGCCGCTATGGCATCGACGTTGGAGAGCCTTCACTCAATTACGTTCGTTTACTGGCCCGCGTTAGTGAAGTGGTTGAGGAAGTGCGCTCAAACTCAACCTTCCGGACGCACCTAGACCGAGCTGGCGTGACGGTAAGCGAACGCTGCGGCGACGCTCGCTTCATTGACTCCAACACATTAGAAACAGAGAGCGGGATGCGTCTGGAGGCAGACAAGTTCATCATCTGCACTGGAGGTGTGAGCCGCCGCATTTCGGTTCCCGGCGCAGAATTCTGTGCGACGCATAGCGATGCGTGGGGACTCACAAAGATTCCATCTTCGATGATAGTGATTGGGGGTGGCGCTACTGGTGCGCAGGTCGCTTCGGTTTTCAATGCCTTTGGAACACGAATTCAACTCTTCCAATCAGGCGCGCGCATTCTGCCGACCGAAGACGAAGAGGTATCAGTCGAGGTGGCCGCAGCGTTTCGCGATTCAGGAATTGATATCAGAGAAAACTTCGGCATGATCGAATCGTTTGAAAAGACTCCGAGCGGCGTACGAATGATCTTCGCGAAAGATGGCCAGAGGGCAAGCACCGAGGCCGAGCTGGCAGTAATTGCGATCGGCTGGGTGGCGAACACTGCCGGCTTGAATCTTGATCAGGCCGGCGTCGACATTGACGAACGGAACTTCATCCGTGTGGATGAGTACCAAAGAACGTCAGCGGCGCACGTTTTTGGCGCGGGCGATGTCACGGGGCGAATGATGCTCGTTCCGCAGGCAATTCAGCAGGGGTTTGTCGCAGCGACCAACGCGGTGCGTGGCATTTCAATGAAGGCTCTGGAAGGGGCCGCACCGATAGGAAGTTTCACCGATCCGGAATACGCGCAGGTAGGGCTGACCGAACGCCGGGCGCGCGAAAGAGGTGAGGTCGTAGTCGCTAAACTTCGGTTCGATGCCACGACTCGCACGATCATAGACGGTCGGACAAACGGCTTCTGTAAATTAATCGTGGACAGCGAGACACGACAGATCCTCGGCTGCCATGTTGTTGGCGAACGTGCTGTCGAAATAGCGCAGGTTTCGGCAGTGGCGATGTCGGGTCAGATGCGTGTGGATGATTTGGCCCAAGTCCCAATCTCTTTTCCGACTTACGCAGGCGTCCTCGGCCGCGTTGCAGCACAGGCTACGCGGCAACTCAATTTGAAGTTGGATTGGCAAGCCAATCAGATGGAAGGTTCGTGAGACGAGTTAGGGTGTTGCACGAAAGTCGATACCACCTGCTTCAGCAGGTGATATCTATACCGTTTCGATCTTTACCTTGTTATCCCGGCTGAGCGCCTTCGCGAGAAATAGAAGCATTACGATGCCCAGAATGTTGGCGAGAGTCAGCATGACAAATACATTGGGGTCCTTGAAATTCTGTATGGCGACAATTACTCCGGCTGCAGTGTTACGCTGTGCGGTTCCCAGACCACCAATATCTTCAAGATGATCTTTGCCCCAGCCTGCCAGGTAACCAAGTCCGAACGCTGCGGCGACAAACACTAATCCCACGAGAAACGCACCTGTCCCGATGATATTAATTAGATTGGGAAAGTAGCCGATCAACGTGGCTACAACCATCGCGTACATGGCCAGATTACCAATCTGACCTATCCACGGTTGTGCCTTCTTAGCCAGGGTTGGCAGAAGTAATGCGAACAGCATCCCAACGCCAATCGGTAGCAGCATTTGCAGCAGCAAGGCTTTGGCGATTGCCAGTGCATCTACGCTGACGCCCGAAAGGACCCTCGGCAACACCGCCGGCATAAAGCCGACCGTCACAACCATCAAGACCATCATCACCGCGGCGCCGAGTGACAAATCATGTTTTGCGGTCTGGGTTAGTTTGATCAGGAACGGTGCGCCTGCTCCCAAACTGAAGATCAGCAGTCCAGCCTTAAGCTGTGGATCGAAAGGCGCGAAGTACAACGCAACGATCATCAAGAGTGGCGCGAAGATGAAGTTTGCGGCGAGCATCTTGAGAACGAAGGGCCAGTTTTTCAAATGCGCTGCGATCGCCGACAGCTTTTGTGTCAATCCAACGTTCAACATAGTTGCAATCACAAAGACGGGTGCTATGTATTGGACGGTGGTTCTAAGAAACTCAAACATTGGTAAAGACTAAATAAAACGTGGGCTGGCAGTAACTGGTAGATTTGACAGGCTGGTAGACCGTCGTTGCGTCATTGGTCTCAGCCAGAAGGATGCATTCACACGCAACGATTTAAGCTGCGAGCGGATCAGTGGGTCTCAGCGCCAACTCCGTTGCTTTTATCAACGAGGTTCCGATGTAGCGAACTACAGCTCGCCCGGACGTTTCAGTATCCGTATCAAGACCCAGGCCTTAATGATTTCAGTTACGGTCTACACCTCACTAATTGTTTGCATTGGTGGACTTCATTGTGCCCTTTTTACCGCTCAGACTTCTTGCCATTTCTAAATGTTCTCGCAGCGTGGGAAGTGTCTTTGCAGCAAAAGCTTTTATATCAGCGTCGTCTCCTTTTGTGCTTTGCTTCTCAAATGCTGCCACGTCTTTTTCGTGATCTTTCAGCATGGCTTTTGAATAGGCGGTGTCAAATTCCGGGCCGGTCAATTTCTGCATCTTCGTCAATTCGTTCTTGTGTTTCTCGTCAAGTTCGGTCGGTAATGAAATGTTCTTGCTTGCTGCGAGTGCCTTAAGCTCGTCATTGGCTTTCGAATGATCGTCCACCATTCGCTGACCAAATTGTTTGACGGCATCACTGCTTCCCAGTTGGGCTGCCATTCTTCCTAACTCAACTTCCATTATTCCGCCCATGGCAGCTTCCATTACAAAACTCTTTTCCTGTGAGCTGAGCGTCGCCATTCCGACCCGATCACCACTGGTGGTGTCGTTGCCATTGCTATTGGCATTACTATTTGCCTTTTTATTCGTAGTTCGCGATGTGTTTGAATTTGCGTTTTGAGTTGACTGTTGCGGTTGTTGGAGAACGCTCGCAGCGATCGCGATAGTGCCGCAAGCAAGTAGAATCGCTAACGCCCAAATGCGTGCGGATCTTTTCTGTTCGTTTGTCATTTCCCCTCCTTATTCTTAGCTGTAAAGTTATCCGATGTCGACTAACTTAGCATTTCATTGTTCTTTAATGCCGCAGTCTCATTAAGTGTAGTAAGCACTGATGGTGACCAGGGCGACTCACTATCTTTCCCTTTTGCAGTTTGCCTACCAATTCCTCCTCCGTCCGGCAAGATTCGATTGACGATATCCATTAACCGAGCGTTGGCCTCCGGAAAAAGCGATTCGAAAAGGACGGCGGCCTTCGCCTGGATTGAGATAACCAATTCTGCTCGGCCAGCCTTACAAGCTTCAATAATCTTAATAGCAGCCCGTTCTGCTCCAATAGAAGTGACTGGCAACGCATCTCCGATGCTGAACCATGCGTATTCCGCTCTATGCTTTCCCTTGAAATCAGCGTTGCGCGGACTCCCGGTCCGCATGAGACCTGGACAAACCGTCGTAACCAGTATTCCTTCTTTTGCGAGCTCTGCCCCT
>JBKPQV010000255.1:0-13329 GCA_046734235.1 Acidobacteriota bacterium | reverse complement strand
GATTTTGGATTAGGCGCAGCGGCTTGGACCAGGGAGCAAAACGAACAAACCAGGTTCATCGAAGATTTAGAAGCCGGATGTGTCTTTATTAACGGCATGGTCGCATCAGATCCGCGGCTCCCGTTCGGTGGGATTAAGAATTCCGGCTACGGTCGAGAACTCGCAGAATTTGGAATCCGAGAGTTTGTTAACATCAAGGCTGTTTGGGTTGGTGATTAACCTTGCAGCAGCTTTGCACAAATAGTCAGATACCACCCGCTTTAGAGACTGTGTGAAAGCTAGGAACGGAAAGAAACCTAACCACAAAGACCCAAAGACACTAAGGCACAAATGTAACTCTTAAAGGGCAATTCGTGGCTTTGAGTCTTCGTGTCTCCGCGGTTAAGGTCTACATCCAGAACTTTTCACACAGTCTCTTTAGCAGGGTGGAGTCTCAATTTTTCGCTAGATGGCGGACACTGAACTTAATGAGGGGATACCACCTGCTTCAGCAGCGTGGAGTCTCAATTTTTCGCTAAAGACAGAGAAACTCGGCACAGTAGCGAATAACTGAAACTCCACGCTGCTGATGTAGGGTGGTATCAATTTCAGCGCGTGACGGATCCATAGCGAAAAATTGAAACTCCACACTGCTAAAGCAGGTGGTATCTAATTTCAGCGCGTGACGAATCCATAGCGAAAAATTGAAACTCCACACTGCTAAAGCAGGTGGTATCGGACTTTTTGTGATTAACCTCTCTGCAAAGGAACTTAATTGATGTTCAAAGTTATTCTGACAGTGCTACTCGCGCTGGTCATTTGTGCAACGAGCATCTCCTGCAAACAAAGGGATGCGCAGTCGACAGTTGTCACACCGTCCCCAACGCCTGCGAGCCCCCAACCGGTAACGTTACCTACACCCAACGTTGTCATTGGGAAGCCTTACCCCGGCGTGGGAGTCGTAAAACTGATTAACCTTAAGGAAGGGTGGATTGAGATTAATCACGAAGACATTCCTGACCTGATGCCTGCAATGGAGATGGAATGGTTCGTTAAAGATCGATCTCTACTCAGAAAAGTAAAAGTGGGCGATAAGGTCAAATTTACGGTAGTTGAAACCGGAAAAGGTGAAATCCTCACTACGCTGGAAAAGTTTGACAAGTAGTGTCAATCAGTGAATAAGCACCTCGTTCAATTTGTAGTCACCATAGTAGTTCTTGTCGTCACGTCTCCGCAGCGGGTAAACAGTCAAACGGTCACGACGATTGCGGGTGATGGCACACCTGGTTTTTCCAATCGTCAGGTCAACGATCCTTACGGTGTAATCATTGGACCAGACGGACATCTCTACTTTTGTGATCTAGATAATCAACGCATAAGGCGCCTTGACCTTAAAACTCGCGAAATGATAACCATCGCCGGCAATGGCCAGCGCGGCTATTCGGGTGACGGTGGTCCGGCATTCGCCGCTCAATTGAATATGCCTCACGAACTTCGTTTCGACAAAGCAGGGGACCTTTATATCGTCGAGCGTGACAATCACACTGTTCGCAAGGTCAACATGAAGACCAAACTGATCGCAACTATAGCTGGAACTGGCAAACCCGGGTTCAGCGGGGACGGCGGTCAATCAGAAAAGGCCCAGCTTAGATCGCCCCACAGCATTGCGTTCGACAGAGCTGACAACTTGTTTATTTGTGACATTGGAAATCACCGGATTCGCCGGATTGATCGTAAAACAGGAATTATAGAAACCTTCGCCGGGACGGGAGAACGCAAGCCAACCCCGAACGGCGCCGTGCTGTCAGGTACTCCGCTAAATGGTCCGAGAACGATTGATTTCGACCCCAAAGGAAATATCTATGTTGCCCTTCGTGAGGGAAACGCAATCTATCGAATTGATCCCAAGCTTAAAAGGATTCAATTGATCGCCGGAACCGGAGAAACGGGGTTCTCGGGCGATGGCGGAGTGGCGACAAATGCGACCTTCAACGGTCCTAAAGGAATCGCCTATGCTCGCGACCATAGCCTTTACGTCGTGGACACAGAAAACCACGCTATTCGTAGGATTGACTTAAAAACTGGGATCATAAGAACTGTCCTTGGTACCGGTGAAAAAGGTGATGGCCCGGAAGGTGATCCATTGAGCTGCAAATTAAACAGACCCCATGGGATTTTCGTTGATAAAAAGGGCTTTCTATATGTAGGCGACAGTGAGGCTCATCGGATAAGATTGGTGCGCTAATTAGAGAAAGAATCTGGTTGTCCGACGTTAGGCCGCTGTGTCTAAAGCTGCATTTGTGGAGCTGAGCGAGGCGGTGAACACCATGAATGCGTACCCTTTTGCCGATCTCAACCTTTCCCGGCGTTTGGAAAAAACTGAAGCACAGGGCAATGTCGCGTTTGTTGAAGCGCGGGCCAGGGCGTTCCCAGAGAGTAAGGCAGAATGGATAGAAATAGGCGGCACCTATGCGATGTTCGATGGTCCAACGTCTCCAATAAGTCAAACGTTTGGATTGGGGATATTTCAACCAATCACACCTGGGGAGTTGGATCAGATTGAATTGTTCTTCAAGGATCGAGGTGCTGAAGTGTTCCACGAGGTCTCACCACTCGCTGACCCAACAACCTTTGCGCTCTTGATTGAGCGCGGCTACCGGCCAATTGAATTTACGAGTGTTATGTTTCGACCTATCAGTCGTAATCTCGCGTTATCTGTAGCGCCCAATGAAAAAGTAAAGGTTCGACTCACTGGACATAACGAGAAGGAGATATGGGCAGAAACAGCTTTTCGCGGATGGAGTGAATTTAGTGAGTTAACTGATTTCCTGCGCGAGATGGGAAAGGTGCATGCTTGTTCCAAGTCGCCTTCGTTTCTGGCTGAAATCGATGGGAATCGCTGTCGCCACAGGGATGCTCACAATTCAGGATGGCGTAGCATTATTAGCCGGCGCAAGCACGATTCCCGAAGCGCGACGTCAAGGTGCTCAACTTGCTTTGCTAGAAGCGCGATTACGTTTTGGCGCGGAACAGGGTTGCGATATTGCGATGATGGCGGCACTACCCGGAAGCGCTTCTCAGAGAAATGCCGAGCGACATGGATTTAGGATTGCTTACACGCGAATTAAGTGGCAGCTGAAGCTTTGAACTTTGAACTTTGAGTTTTGAGCTTTGAACTTTGTTCTTTGAGCTTTGTACTTTGTACTTTGAACTTCTCCGCTCCAGAGGAGCGCGATGTTTATAGCCTAGCGAACCTCGAAAATTCAGCGCTCCGTAGGAGTGCTATGTGTAGTGACGTCTCAAGCTATTTTCGTAGCAGAGCCAAAGCTCTGAATCTAAATGGTATAGCTAAATCGGACATGGCACTCCTACGGAGCGCTTGCTCCAATAGAGTCCCGTCCTATAAACATCGGCGCTCCTCCGGAGCGGAGAAGCACAAAGTACAAAGAACAAAGTACAAGCTCCGAGTACAAAGCTCGAAGTATAAGCAATCATCATCCCGGAGTGTTCATCATGCAGGACTACGAAAAATTAGGCGCGTTCTATCTGGGACGCCCATATGACTTGAAAACTAAACAAGGGAAAGAAGGTCTGCTGCTTTACGATTCTAAAGATCTCGTCACGCACGCTGTCTGCGTCGGCATGACTGGCAGTGGAAAAACTGGCCTATGTATTTCTTTACTTGAGGAAGCTGCAATCGACGGCATTCCGGCAATCATCATCGACCCCAAAGGCGATCTCGGTAACCTATTGCTAACTTTCCCTAATCTTGCGCCCGAAGATTTTCAACCCTGGGTAAACGAAGAAGACGCACAAAAGAAAGGCCTGTCAACTGCTGACTTTGCTAAACAGCAAGCCGAACTCTGGAAGAAAGGCCTGGAAGATTGGGGACAAAGCGGCGAGCGTATTAAACGTTTGCGCGATGCTGCCGACTTTCGCATTTACACACCTGGCAGCAATGCCGGTGTGCCGGTGTCCATCTTGAAATCTTTTGTTGCGCCACCCGCTGAGATACGCGACGACAATGAGTTATTAAGTGAACGAATCAACACCACCACCACGAGCTTACTGGGACTGCTGGGCATTGAGGCAGATCCAATTCGCAGTCGCGAACACATACTCCTTTCCAACATCTTCAATCAAGAATGGTCCAACCGCCGAGATTTGGACCTGGCAAGTTTGATTCAAAAGATCCAAACACCGCCAATGACCAAGATCGGCGTCATGGATTTGGACTCGTTCTTCCCAGCTAAAGATCGCTTCGATCTCGCAATGTCTTTGAACAACTTACTTGCTTCACCAAGCTTCTCGAGTTGGATGGAGGGCGAATCTCTCGACATCCAACAGATACTGCACACTGATGCGGGAAAGCCACGCCTCGCAATATTTTCAATCGCACACCTCAGCGATGCGGAGCGAATGTTTTTTGTGTCGCTACTTCTAAACCAGGTGCTCGGTTGGATGCGAACACAGTCCGGTACAACGAGCTTGCGAGCCATTCTGTACATGGATGAAATATTTGGTTACTTCCCGCCAGTAGCGAATCCACCATCAAAGCTGCCATTGCTTACGCTACTCAAGCAGGGACGTGCTTTTGGCCTGGGTGTCGTACTGGTAACTCAGAATCCAGTAGATCTTGATTACAAGGGCCTCTCAAACACCGGGACGTGGTTCATAGGCCGTCTACAGACGGAACGCGATAAGGCCCGGCTATTAGAAGGTCTCGAAGGCGTCGCAGCGGGAACTGGTCAGAAGTTCGACAACCAGGAGATGGAACAAATACTCGCTGGTCTAAGCAACCGGATCTTTCTCCTAAAAAACACGCACGATAATGCCCCGGAAGTTTTTGAGACGCGCTGGGCTATGTCGTATCTGCGAGGACCGTTAACTCGTACCCAAATCAAATCCTTGAAGTCCCCGGCTCAACCCGCACCTTCTCCAAGCGCCTCAGTCACGCCAGTCGCGCCGGCAGCTGTTGCTCAAGCAACACCAACCGCCCAAACACAGAGACCTGTGTTGCCCCCCGAGGTTACGCAATACTTTGTTCCAGTTCGGTCGTCTCCACCTGCGAACGCCAAACTTTCGTATCACCCGATGTTGCTAGCGGAGGCAGAAGTTCATTACAGCAATACCGACAAAGTTGATATAACTCAGAGTCTGACTCTGCTGACTGCCATTAACGATGGCCCAGTCAATGTCGATTGGGCTAGTTCATCAGCAGCCGACATGCCAGTCGAAGATCTCGAGAGTGACCCGCAAACTGAGGCAGGTTTCGCGACTGCGCCCGGGGCAGTAAGTAAAGCTAAGAGCTATGACGCCTGGAAAAAGGATTTGGCTAACTGGCTCTATCGAAATCAACGATTGGAACTCCTGGAGAGTCCGAGCTTGGGAATTGCGTCCAATCCGGGCGAAAACGAAAGAGACTTTCGCGTACGGCTGCAACAGTACGCTCGGGAGCAACGTGATCAGGCAGTCGAAAAACTCCGGCAGAAATACGCGCCTAAGATTGAACAGCTCAACGATAAGAAACGTCGCGCGGAACAAGCAGTTGAACGAGAAGCCGAACAGTCAAAGGGTCAAAAGCTTCAGACGGCGATTTCTTTTGGTGCGACGATCTTGTCGTCGTTTATGGGAAGAAAAACCGTGAGTCTCAGCACGCTGGGTAAAGCAACAACTGCTGTTCGCGGCGTTGGCAGATCGATGAAGGAGTCCGAAGATGTCGGACGTGCGCAGGAAAATGTTTCTGCGATCGAACAGAAACTCGTTGATCTCGACGCAGAATTTAAGGAAGAGACGGAAAAACTTGATCGTTCGTTCGATCCGCAAACAGAAGAATTAGAAAAGGTGAGTTTGAAGCCTACGAAGGCAAACATTTCAGTCAAATTCATGACTTTGGCCTGGGCCCCCTACTGGAGCGATGGGACACCGGCCTGGGAATAATATTTTGATGAGTGTTTCCCGGCTAGCCACTCTCTTATTGATCATCAGCGCGTGTGGATGGGGATTGTCTACGTCTGTCCAGGCGCAAAAAACAAATCTAAGTGACACTGAGATCGCCACTCTTTTCGCGCCAATCTTTTACCAGGCACTAGGTGACAAACCGCGCAGTGATTACATAACCAGTTTTGACTTCGATGGCGATTGGAAAGGAGATAACAACTGGAACAACCTCGCCAACAAAGATTTTTCGTTAAAGGCATTCATCTATTATTCAGTTGTAGAAACCGCTACTCACTACTTTGTCCATTACGCAGTTTTCCATCCACGAGATTACAAAGGCGGTGAACGCAAAGGCGCCATCCTAAGTGAACTGATTCGCGAAGGCGCTAAACGAGGCGGTAAGTATGATCCAACCGGTCTAGCTGACGAAGCGACCCTGGCTCATGAAAATGACATGGAAGGCACTCTGGTTGTTGTAAAGAAAAACGGAAGTGATCTTTCACAGGCGCAAGTTATTTTTGTCGAGACGCTACACCACAACAATTTCGCTCGCTACCAGGCGGGCGAAGAAACGTCTCGGTTCGTTCTTGAAGGACAACATCCACTTCTGTACATCGAACCAAAAGGACATGGAATAGAGGCTTTCAGTGGTGACGAAAAACAGACATCAAAGAAAGACTTCTTGCGCTATGTTGTCGGGGAACGTCCGGACGATCCTGACAAGCAGGACTTTGTCTGTCGTAAGCTGCCTTCAACTCCATGCCAGAACTCTGTGAACTATAGCCTCATTCCAATCTCGCTCTTGTGGAGTAAAGCAACGGCCCAGACAAATGCAACCTTTGGCGAGACGTTCGACTATGGCGATGTCAAAGTATCGACCAGCTTGAATGGCAACAACGTCACGGATAAAACCTTTAAGATAGGCAAACGAGGTTGCGCCTTTCTTGGCTCTGTCGGCGGAATAAACATGGCGCGACCTCCCTGGGGTTGGTTTGATCGTGATGAAAAAGAACTACCCCTGGGACAGTGGTTCTTTGATCCCGCGACGACAATCAAGCGAGACTTCAAACTCGATTCGACGTTTTCTACTTCCTATGTGCGACTGCCGTTTTGGGCAAGCAATAAAAAAGGGTGAATGATGAAAATAGCTCTCAAATATGGATTGACTATTACGGCGGGAATCATGGCATGGACACTTATCGCGCACGCCTTCTTCGAACCTCAATCAGGCGTTCACTCTTTCGGCGCGTTCACGTTTTTCAATCTGCTGCACTTCGCCGGCATTTATCTCGGGCTAAGAGCCTTAGAGCGAGAAAAAGACGAAAAACCAACCTTCAAAGAAGGCATAAAGCAGGGAGTTTTGATTTCTGTCGTCTATGCGGTAACAGCAGCCTTGTTCTTTGCCATTACGTTATTAGTTGTGGGAACAAAGTGGATGGCTGCAGAAGCGATGCAACCAAATACACCAATGTGGAAAATTGGTGTACAGGCTTTCTTCGGAATTACCGTGATGACAATCTTTCTGGGTCTGATCTACTCAACCCTGATTTCTTTTGTCTTAGCTAAGCGGCTTTCGAGAGACGAATAAGAAAGCCTACCTTCCATAAGATCCTCCAAGGTGGAGAGTGTGTGTGTATATTATGTGTGTGTGTGAGATCTTTTGCCGCGAAGGGGCCTAAGAATAAAGCCCAGGGTGCAGCGAGGCTTTGCGAGCGAAACCCTGGGTAAGTAATTAGAAAAAATTCGAGCGTCCTGAACGGACGCGAGCATGACTGAGACTTAAATCCCAGTCATAGATCGAACCCAACCGAAAGCACTCTAACCTAAGGTCTCCACTACATGGCTCGCGTCCTTTCAGGACGCTTTACCTAATTCGAACCGCTTACCCAGGTTTCGCTCGCAAAGCCTCGCGCTATACCTCTGGCTTTACTCTTTGGCCGCTCCGCGGCAAAGAAACTTCGCAAATCAGTGGCTAAGGAACAAGCACTACCTTACCCGTATTTCTTCTTTCTTCCAGGTACTTATGTGCTTTTCCCGTCTCTTCAAATGAAAAGCTACGGTCTACGTAGGGTCTAATCCATCCCTCACCAACGCCGCGCAGAATATCTCGCATCCAAACTGCTACCTTCTCCGGTTCGTGCCACATGTGACCGAGATTTAGTCCAAAGACTCCCCGGTTCTTATTCAGCAATGCGAAAGGATGGAACCAGGGCGTTTGTATTGCAGCCTGCAATAGATTTAGCTTCCCTTTTATTCCCGTTGCCGACGCCGTCGACACGCCAAACATTCCCAAACGGCCAGTGTGTCGAAGCGCAGCGTAACTCTTCTTCCAGTGCTTTCCTCCAAGGGGATCGATTACAAGATCAACCCCGCGACCTCCAGTCAACTCCTGAAGAACTGGAAACCAGTCTTTACCGCGATAATCGATCGGGTGGTCCAATCCCCGCTCTTTAAGGAACTGGTGTTTGGATGGACTCGCAGTACCAAAAGTTACCGCACCAATCTTGCGTGCAATATCAAGCGCGGCCAGGCCGACGCCACCGCCAGCATTATGTATTAATACCGACTCGCCTCCGTGTAATGAGCCCATTACCACTAGTAGGGCATAGGCAGTCAAATAATTCACTGGAATTGCCGCAGCTTGCTCAAAAGTAAGTGAGTCCGGTTTCTCAAACATTTGCGTAGCCTTGACAGCAATCATCTCCGACTGGCCGCCGAACCTTGTCAACGCCACAACAGACTTCCCGGCAAAATCAGAGTTGACTCCAGCACCGAGTTTGTCGACCACACCACTAACCTCATAACCCATCACGCACGGTTTGGGTGGCGAGTCGGGATACAAACCCTGACGCGAAAGGATGTCGGCAAAGTTGAGGCCCGCGGCGCGGACTCGAACGGTTACTTCACCGGGCATCGGTTCCGGGTCAGGCCGTTGCTCGACTTTCAACACATCGATGTCGCCAGTACCCGTCGTTACGACTTGTCGCATAGACCCTCACTGGACCATGAAATTATCACTTTTGTAAGAAGGATATTCGTCCAAAGCATGATTTTTCTGCACCTGCCAGCATTTAGGAGCTTTGAACTTTGCACTTTGTGCTTTGTGCTTTGAGATTCGTCCTTGGGGAATCAACTACAAGCTACAAAGTACAAAGAACAAAGTACGAAGAACAAAGTACACACTACCACCCGACAAGCTAAATCTTATCGGAACATTACATGTGGCCCAAATCTTGCTCTAACAAACTCCAGGACTCGGCATGTTATTCTACGCCTCCATGAGCGTCTGGACAGACTTACTCTCAACCGCAGTCCGGGCGCCGTCTCCACACAATGTCCAGCCATGGCGAGTACGTATCTTAAGTGAATACGAAGCCGACCTATTTATTGACTCGAAGCGGACCCTTCCAAAAGAAGATACAACCGGAAGCTTCATCATCCTCACGATGGGCATATTTCTCGAAGCATTGAGTCTCCTTGCCGCAAATAAGAGCTTTCAATTGGAGTTTATTCTTCATCACGAGATCTCATGGTATGTAAATCAAATACTTGAGACACACGAACAAGCATTCTTCCCTTTCGCCCGTCTTCAATTGAAACCAGGCCCGCCAGCGAGCATTGATCCCGCACTTTTTCATAAACGTCGAACTTCGCGGCTCTCGTTAAAGCCTGACGCAATTTCTGACACCCGAATTGAATCCCTGAGATCGCTTGCGCGTTCATGGAACCAAAGATTTGAAGTAATCACAGACTCCGAGTTAATCGAGCGCATCCTCGAAAAGAACACCGAGGCAGTTTTCGAAGATCTCAATAATTCTGACTATCACGACGAAATTGTTGAGTGGTTTCGCTTCTCCGATAAAGCCTCGCAAGCTACCCGGGATGGCCTCGATTATCGTTGCATGAATACGTCGCGTGTTGCGTTCTGGCTGTCTGCTCGATTCCCACAACTCTTGCTGCAGCCTGTAACTCGTTCTGTTTTGGCAAAAGTTTATCGTTCACAATTAGGTCATGTGCCTACAATTGGCATGCTGGCTGGCGACTTCTGGGAACCGGAAGCAGCCTTTAATGATGGCCGATTTCTGATGCAGTTTTGGCTGGAGACTGCCAGGCACAATCTGTACATGCATCCATACGGAAATTTAGTTACCAACACGAGCGCATCGACCTGGCTCTCCGATGCAACCGAGGTTCCCCACATCTGGCTGATTTTTAAGATTGGTTATTCAGAAGAACCGCCCTTAAGTTATCGGCGCTCTGTAGAGGAGATCCTGCTTGATTAATCGCTTTGTCCTTTGGTCATCACTTTGGATCCTCTGGATTATCCGAGTATTCATTAGTATTGATCGGCGCACTTACATGATGCTCAGCGCGGGATCTTTACAACAAATCCTCGCGCGAATCGGATTGATGCGCGCTCATGCCGTTTTTCTGAAGGCCAAAGACTGTTGTCCCGCTTACCAAAACTTTCTTGCTGGTGAAGGCTACGAGGACCGTGGCAAATGGGAGCTGTCTAAAATTCCCATTACGACGAAAGAAAACTACGTAAAGAAATACAGCATTGAGGATCGTTGTTACCACGGCCGGTTACCTGCCGCTGGTGTGGTCATCGATGAATCGTCAGGGTCTTCCGGGGTTCCCAACAACTGGGTACGGAGCCCTGAAGAACGTGAAGACGTCAAACACATCCTTCAGTTGAACTATCAATTGATTTACCGGGACAGTGGCTGCATTCTCTTGAACTGTTTTGCGCTTGGACCATGGGCCACTGGAATGAATGTTTCAATGTCGCTCGTTGATGTTGGCATCCTCAAATCTATCGGGCCAGATCAGAAAAAGCTCGAAAACACACTCACAGTATTTGGTCCAAATTACCGATATCTGGTGTTTGGCTACCCGCCATTCATCAAATCATTTGTCGATTCAACTACTTTGGATTTAAGTCAGTATCGAATGGACCTGATTGTCGGTGGCGAGGGAATTTCGGAGAGTCTACGAAGGTACTTATTGAAGAACTTTCGTTCGGTGATCTCATCCTACGGCGCTTCAGACCTGGAAATAAATATCGGCGTTGAAACCGACCTGACCATTGCGTTACGTCATCTCTGCTTTACCAATCGCGAACTCTGCGAGCGACTATTTGGCAGACAGACTCCGCCCATGATTTTTCAGTACAATGCGCTCGATTACATCATCGAAACATCAGCTCATGGCGAATTGCTTTTTACGATTGGTAGACAAACAAGCGCTGCACCAAAACTTCGTTACAACTTGAAGGACTTTGGTGGCGTCATGACACATGAAGAACTCAGTGCAAAGCTTCAAGTCGAAGGACTGAACATCAGCGATCTTGCCAGGCTACAGAGCTGCTTCCCAATCTTGTTTGTCTTTGGGCGAACCGATCTAACGGTTCCGTTCTATGGCGCTAAGGTTTATCCGACGGACATCGAGGAAATCGTTAACGCAGAACCCGGTCTCGTCACAAAGATCAACTCTTTTCAGCTGGCATCATACGAAGACGAACAACTAAATCGACGATTGCGGATCCATCTTGAGACGGTAAAAACCTTTGATGGCAAACTCCCCGACAACTTGCGAGATCTTTTCTTTGATGGGTTGTGTGCTTATAACCAGGACTTTCGGGAAGTGACACGAATGTTTGATCGTGACTGCATTGAAATCCAAGTGCATGAGTTTGAGACTGGGCCATTCGCCGGACGAGATATCAGGGTGAAGAACCGGTATGTAAGTTGAGAGAAGATTTCAGATTGCTGATTGACTTGCAAAAAAAAATCCCACCCACGGGAGTGGGTGGATCGTTCAAGTCCTTTCTACGTGGACTTGTGGGTTTGAAATAAATGAAATACCCCACACGGAAGTGTGGGGATCGTTCAAGTCCGCACTATTCATTAGTAATGAGGCAATCCTGAGGCGCGATAAATAAGGTACACTTCTTGATCGAGAGAGTGGAGTCAGAATTGAGTAGCAAGACGCCAAAAAACCCGAGTTTGCAGTTTGGGCTTTTTTGGTGTGACTTCGTGTGATTTCGTGGATCGCTCTTAATGACAACCTGACAGACCATCCACGAAATCACACGAACTTACACGAACAAAGAACTAAATCCTTAGATAAGAAACGCCACGCGGTTAAATCCGCGTGACGTTCATTAAGAAATCAAAACTCAAAACTACGATGCACTCTTGGCTGCACTGTCATCAGTCTTGTTTGGTTGTTTTGTAATTCTCAAATATGGTTTCGGTGCTGTCCAACCACCTGGAAACTTCTCCTTCGCTACCTCATCAGAAATCGATGGCACAATAATAACGTCATCGCCATCTTTCCAATTCACTGGAGTTGCTACGCTGTACTTAGCCGTCAACTGCAATGAATCGATTACTCGCAGAATCTCGTCGAAGTTTCTTCCAGTGCTCGCCGGGTAGGTGATGGAGAGTTTCACTTTCTTGTCTGGGCCAATCACAAATACCGAGCGCACTGTAAACACATCGCTGATCTCCGGGTGAATCATGTCGTAGAGTTCAGCAATCTTGTGTTCAGGATCAGCAATCACAGGGAAATTCAATGCTGTCCCCTGAGTCTCTTTGATGTCTTCAGCCCATCGCTTATGGGAGTCGGTCGGATCAACGCTGAGGCCGATTACTTTAACGCCGCGCTTCTCGAACTCTGGTTTTGATTTCGCGACATAACCAAGTTCAGTCGTACAAACGGGAGTAAAGTCTTTTGGATGCGAAAAAAGTACCGCCCAGCCATCGCCAATCCACTCGTGAAAACTAATTGGGCCATCAGTCGTATCTGCGGAAAAATCGGGGGCTATATCGCCTAATCGTAGGGCCATTTGTGTCTCCTTTGCTGACGCAAAACCGATGTCCCGGATATTCCCTCCGGGACAGGTGTTGAAGTTGATAAAGTTGTACAAGGAATCCACGTCGCTTTTACAACGACCGGGCCTTTAAGTCAAACGAAAGCGTGCTATCCTTTCCACATGAAACTTGCACTGAATGGCGCTACAACTATGCGAGCCGATCTCGCAACCGACATCCGTGCGGCAAAGGCGGCAGGATTTGAATATCTTGAGATCTGGGCCTCAAAACTAAGAAATTTTCTGGCAAATAATTCCACGACCGAACTCAAAGAACTATTCACAAATCATGGCATCCAGCCCCAGCGCTGAGAGTCTTCTGATCTGTGTGTATTCGTGTTCTATCTGTGGCTAAACTTATCCTGGAGGCGACAAGCTAAAGGGTCTTGCACGAGTGAGTCTCGGGGCACAGAAGTCAGTACCGTCACGCGGTAGCAACTGTGTTAGATGTCAAGCGGAAACTGGCGCCTGCTTGTTAATCCACTCGGTGTTATTGCGAACCATCATGTTGAGAATAGCGAGCAGTTTCCGCA
>JBKPQV010000254.1:0-14365 GCA_046734235.1 Acidobacteriota bacterium | reverse complement strand
GCCACGCTCTCCGTGCAAGCCGCCGGCGATTCAAAACCAGTAGCAGTTCGCACGATGGTAAGCCTTTCAGGATCGACTGGGGCGATCTCAGGAACCGTTGTTGATCCTCTAGCAGCTGTGATTCCGGGAGCTACAGTCACTGCGAAGCAGGAATCCAGCGAGCAAGTGTTTGAAGCAACTACCGACGACACTGGAAGGTTCCTGCTAAAAAACTTGCCGGTTGGCATCTATGAAGTGAAAGCCACATCGCCTGGATTTAAGGATACTGTTGTGACTCATGTAGTGGTTAGATCCTCTGAGCTAATTCAAATCAATTTCACGTTACAGGTTGGCGCCGTGCAGGAGGTTGTTGCGATCACCAGCGGCGCTGTCGAGAGCCTGAACGTTAACGCAACAACTGTGAGCACGAGCCAGACCACGAGGCTCATCTTCCTTGCTCCTGGCCTTGCTGCCGCAAAGCAACAACTCGCCACTCCACGCGTTCGGGAAAATTTTCCCGAAACACTTCTCTGGCAACCTCAACTCACCACGGACAAGAAGGGCAAAGCGCAGCTCACCTTCAAACTTGCTGACAACATAACCACTTGGAGAATGTCGGTAATCGGTTCTACTGAAAACGGCGAAATCGGCCTGGCCGAAACCGAAATTCGAGCGTTTCAGCCCTTCTTTGCTGAACTTGATCCACCACGAGTCCTTACCGAGGGTGATCGGATCTCACTCCCAATCGTCCTGCGCAATTACCTGGACAAGAAACAGTCAGTCGCTCTCTCACTGAAACCAGAAAGTTGGTTCAAGGTTCTCAATGGAAGTCAAAAACGAAGCGACGTGCCTGCTGGCGATTCTCAAAAAGAAGTTATTGATTTGCAAACGATCGCCTCCATTAAGGATGGGAAACAACGTGTAACGGCAATCGGTTCGGATTTTAGTGACGCTATCGAGAAGCCCGTCACAGTTCATCCTGATGGCGATGAGAAAGTAGAGACAACGAGTGACTTGTTCGATCAGCGAAGTGCCCTCGATATAACGCTACCAGAAGACACACTTCCAAACTCGGCGCATGTCGAATTGAGGGTTTATCCAAATCTAATGACCCACGTTTGGGAAAGCGTCGAAGCAATCATGAAACGGCCTTATGGTTGTGGCGAACAGACTATCTCCTCTACTTATCCAAGTTTGCTGGTAGTGCGTTACCTGAACCAGGAAAAAATAGATTCGCCTCTGGCAAAGAAGGCCAAACAGTATCTTGAAGCTGGTTACCAGCGCTTGCTTGGTTATCAAGCTTCGAATGGGGGATTTACCTACTGGGGCAAAGGCGATCCGGACATTGCGCTAACCGCATACGCAATCCGTTTTCTTCAAGATGCTTCGGAGGTGACTGAAGTCGATCCCAATGTTTTGCAGAATGCTCGCCGATGGTTAATTGAACAGCAACGCCTTGACGGTAGTTGGCCAGCCTTTAATTGGGATAAGAAGGAAGACACACTGCGGACGGCAATGTTGACTGCTTTGGTGGCGCGGACTCTCGCCCTTTCAGACGCATCTCAACCGGCTAACGCTTCGACTAAGTTATTAAAGGTTGCTTTGAACAAAACTTTGAACTACCTCGACGTTCACGTTGTCGGATTCGAGGATCCGTATTTGATAGCATCCTACTCATTAGCATCTTCGAAAGCTGGCGATGTCGCGCGTGCTAACAGAGCAAATGAAAAACTCAGAACGCTCGAACACACTGAAGGACAAGGAACCTACTGGGCTCTGGAAACCAACACCCCATTTTACGGTTGGGGACTGGCTGGACGGGTAGAAACGACCGCCCTGGCTATTCAGGCACTCTCCCGAAGTTCGGAACCGGCGAATCAGGAGCAACGCAACTTGAAAGCACGAGGCTTGTTATTTCTACTCAGGAACAAAGATCGCTACGGCGTGTGGTATTCAACTCAGGCGACCATCAACGTTCTTGACGCAATGCTCTCGCTAATGACCGAACGAGGTCAAACGGTTTCACAATCGACAGACTCAATCGAAGTCGTCGTCAATGGACAACCCGCGCAGACTATCTCCTTGCCAACCGGTACTCGCATGACGGCACCATTGATCTTGAATCTTTCTTCTTTTGTAAAGAGCGGGACCAATCACATCGAATTACGCCGGCCGAGTAGCGGAGCGCCCGTAAGCGTTCAAGTGGTGAGCAATTACTACATTCCGTGGGGCCGTAACAATCAGGTAAAGCGAGTTCGCTCTGGCGACTCCGAGACGCTCCAGCTGGAAACCAGCTTTGATAAGCATGAGGCAAAGGTTACTGACGTGATCACATGTCATGTAAAGGCCGAGCGTATTGGCTTTCGCGGCTATGGAATGTTGTTGGCCGAAATTGGTCTACCACCCGGAGTAGATGTCGATCGAGCTTCTTTAGACACGGCAATGCGGTCTAACTCTATCGATCAATATGACGTGCTTCCTGATCGCATTGTGGTCTATTTGTGGCCACGCGCTGGAGGCACCGAATTTAACTTCAAGTTTCGACCGAGAATGGCAATGAGTGCGAAGGCTTCACCCTCGTCGATCTACGATTATTACAACCCTGAGTCGAAGGCCGTCATTGTTCCGGAAACTTTTGTGGTGAAATAACTGTCAAACACGGCCCTGACCATAAAGTCCGAGTTGTGCAAGGGCGTCCAAACCCTAATCTTGGCTGAAAGGTTTTTCCGACCCATTACATTTTTTCGCAGCCCTCAACAACCCTACGTATAGTTCACTGCATCTCACGGTCGAAATTCAAAGTGGGCACCTCCCCAGGGCTCACACAAAAACAAGACAACTAAGTAGTGCCAGTGGTGAAAGCGGATTTCTCCCCGATGTCGAAGTCTGTTCGTTTGCTCTGAAGCCCGACGATACGTCGGGGTTCGTTTGGAGGCTGTCATGAGCCCGCGTAGGCTCCTCTGTAAAATCAGTCTTAAAACGTGGACCTCATCAATCCTTTTTCTTTGCCTCATCGTTGCAGCGTTGATCTCAACCACAACTGGTGATGCGCAAACCTCCAAATTTAAAGTCGACGACACCCAGGTTCAGGTACTCCTAACACGAGATCCCGCACAAGTTCTTTTGCCGATTCAAAATCTCACAGGACAGAAACAACCGGTTCTGATTCAGGTTGAATTTGTTGATACGCACGAACGGGTGATCGCTCAAGCAAATAAATCTGAGGACATCGAACAAACCAAAACTGTATCGCTTGCTGTCCCTTTCTCAGCAGCAAAACTCAAAGCTGCTGAACGAAAGGAACTGCTATGGATGAGGTTGCGTTACCGAATTTCCTCTAACGTCTCGTCGACGCCTCTCGCACAAGGAACGCTGTCGTTTTCCCAGGTCGCTCCTGAAATATTTGAGGTGCGCGTTGCTACTTCTTATCTGGCCCGTGAGGGTGCCGATTATCGAGTACGAGTACAGGCGATTAACCCAATAACTAAAAGACCTGCCGCCGGCGTTCGCATTGCTGCTGAGATTGTTCTCGAGAATGACGAGCGTGATGTTCACCTCGAAGCCTTCAATAGCACCAATTCTTTAGGCTATGCAATTCTGTCATTTCAGATACCGAAAAGGTTTCCGCTGTTTCCACACGAATATCAACCCGACGGCGGCGAATTGCATATCACCGCACAGCGCGGGGCTTTGGTGACTGAGTTTAGTGGCGATGTCTATGTCGATCAGTTCCCCAGATTCCTGGTAACAACTGACAAGCCGATTTACCAACCCGGACATACATTGCACACACGTGCTTTAGTGTTCTCGCCGTCGCGCAAGCCGTTAACCAACCAGGACGTGGTCGTCAAAATCGAGGATCATGACGACGTCACGGTTTTTCAAAAGACCATCAAAACTTCTAAGTTCGGAATAATCAGTTGCGATTGGCCCATAGCGTCCAACACAAAGCTTGGTCCTTATTCAATCCGGGTTGGGTTTGGTGAGAGTGATGAGTATTGGGAAACCGGCACCGTGGTAATGGTCACTCGTTACGAGCTTCCAAACTTTTCAGTAACGGTAAAACCGGACAGAAAGTACTACCAGCCGGGGCAAAATGCGGAGGTTAAAGTATCTGCTGATTATCTTTTTGGAAAACCTGTAAGTCGTGCCCACGTCCGAGTAGTTCGTCAAAGTGATCGACATTGGGATTACGACGAACAGAAATATGTAGCAGACGAGGAAGAATCTTTTGAAGGAGACACAGATGCCAACGGCGAGTTTGTTGCACGGATCGATCTAAAAGAACAGCACGAAGAGTTGGCAGACAGTTACGAATCAAATCGTTTTGACGACATTAACTATGCGGCATACGTCACTGATCTCTCGACTAATAGAACTGAGCAACGACGATTTGATTTACGCGTAACGAAAGAGCGCATTCACGTCTATATAGTTGAGAACGAGTATTACAACGACAAAACCGGCAAACTCCCGCTGAATTTTTTTGTTTCCACTTTCTATGCTGACGGATCTCCAGCCGAATGCACCGTCAATCTCAAACTTTCAGATTCTGACGAACGCCCCAATCTTCGTTACACGCTTAGAACAAATCGCTACGGGTTTGGAAAAGTTGACGGTTTGTTACTTCCGAAGAGCCTGAGACAAAGTGAAGTGGAATTAGCTATCAGCGCGCGCGACGCATTTGGAAATCGAGGAACCGCTAAAGAGGACTTCAATTTCGATGACTCGCAGATGCTGACGATTGCAACCGGGAAAAGCCTCTACCGGCCAGGCGACTCTGTCACAGCAGAGATCAGCGCAAACTTTCCCGACCAATTGGTTGTTGTTGAACTAGCTAACCAACAACGTGTCCTCGTTTCTGAACGCATTCCGTTACGTAACGGCAATGCACGTTTTACCTTTCCTTATTCTCCTGACTTTCAAGACAAGCTAACCATTGCTGCTTATCCAGACTTTCCGGATTCTTCGAGTGCAGTTGCGACCCATACAATTCTCTTCCCGCAAAGGCGTGAGCTCAAAATTGAAGCCATTCCGGCTAAAGCCACCTACCAACCTGGTGAGATGGCTCAGGTAAGTCTGAAGGCAAAAGTGTACGGCGACACTCCCCTAGAAAGTGCACTTGGAGTTGTAGTCATAGATCGCGCGGTAGATGAGCGAGTCAGAACGGACACTGAATTTGGCAGAAGCACTTACAGCTCTTTGCAATCATTCATGGAAAACAGCGAGCAAACTGCAGGGATAACTCTCAATGATCTGCGGCGCATCGACACGAGTAAGCGCGTACCTGCAGACATTGAACTTATTGCTGAAGTTATTCTCAATCAGGGTTCCGTCTACTCACCAAGATTTCTAGAGGGCGACTCATTCGATAGCAACGCCGGTTCGATCTTCAGCGCTTCAATTCTCGTAACACTCTCGGCCTTGCGAAAGGCTCTCGCCAATCACTACACGAATACTTACGAGTATCCTCGGGAAGAAACTACTTTACGTCGGATATTACAGACCGCGAACGTCGATTTTGACAGTTTGCGCGATCCATGGAATGTCCAATTTCGACCTGTCTTTAAAGTAAACAAACATTCAGACGTGCTTCAGCTGTTAAGTGCTGGAGCGGATAAACAGTTCGATACGGACGACGATTTCGTCGCCGAGACGCTTGAATGGCCTTACTTCAGATTAATTGGCGCAGCAGTCGATAAAGCAATTCAAACTTATCACCAACGAACTGGTGGCTTCATTCGCGACAAGCAAACATTGACCGCCGAGTTACTGCCCGAGGGTATCGACATCGAGAAATTGCGTGACCGGTGGGGTACTCCTTACCTGTTTGCATTCGACGTAGCCGGAAGTAATTACGGACTCAGGATCCAAAGTGCTGGACTCGACCGGGTACTGGTTCAGAATCCTGGGTATCGCGATGACGACTTCATCTTGTGGACAAACTCGATTGACTACTTCCTCGAAGCACGACTAAACATCAGCACAGCGTTGACCCGTTGGACCAGTCAGAAGCATCCTTTTCCGATTGACGCAAATTCTTTCGCAGCCGCGCTCCGCGAATCTGGGATTGACCTCTCCAGAATATCCGATGCGTGGGGCCGTCCTTACGACGTCTCTTTTCGCCTGCAAACTCTCTACACGGATCGCGTACAGGTTGACAGTAACTCGCAATCACAAAAGACGTCCGTAACTCCAATCACCCAAACATTACGACTGATTAATCTGAGGAGCCGTGGCGCCGACGGTAAACCAAACACCAGGGACGACTTTGATATCGCGACTTTTAGCGGAGTCATTTCGGAAACGGCTGCTGCGGGCGCCGTGCGAACTCAGTTTGGTAGCTCCGTTGTCATGACCGATGGGAGTGGAGCAATTGCCGGATTTGTCACGGATTCGGCTGGTGCTGCTGTCCCCAACGTCAAAGTGATGGCAACAACAGCAGAGCAGACAGTTGAAACTACAACTAAAGAAGATGGCAGTTTTGCGATAACCAATCTCGCTCCAGGAAGATATGAACTCACGGTTACAGCTTCCGGCTTCAAAATCGCAACTGTCAGCAATCTCATGGTTATTACCTCGACCATTACAAATGCAAACGTTGTTCTTCAACCCGCAGAAACAACCGAGACTGTTACTGTCACCGGCGGGGGAACCGTAATCCAAACCCAACAGATCGAGTCGCTGCCAATAAACGGCGCACGATTTAGTAACTTCGCGCGTCTGGGGAGGCGTAACGTTAACGTCATCACTAAATCAGGAACACTCGAAGACTTCACCCCACGCGTTCGGGATTATTTTCCCGAAACCTTGCTCTGGCAACCCGACCTCACAACCGATAAGAACGGTCGAGCACAAGTCCACTTCAAGCTCGCTGACAACATCACCACGTGGAAGCTGTCGGTGATTGGTTCAAATGAAAACGGTGAAATCGGGACTGCCGAAACTGAGATACGCGCTTTTCAGCCCTTCTTTGCTGAACTTGACCCTCCGCGCGTATTGACTGAAGGCGACCGTATCTCACTACCGGTCGTCGTCCGCAATTATTTAGATCATAAACAAGTAGTAAACCTCGAGTTGAAGCCTGAAAGTTGGTTCACCCTGCTTGAAAGTAATCGCAAGCAAACAAATGTTGGTGCGGGAGAGTCAACCAAGGAAACATTTGAGTTCAGGGCCGCAAACTCTGTAACAGATGGAAAACAACGAGTAACTGCGATTGGCACGAGCTCAAGCGATGCGCTCGAGAAAGTCGTCACGGTTCATCCGGACGGAGAAGAAAAAACGGAAACAACTAGTGACATACTCGACCGCTCCGCGAAGCTGGCGCTCGAGCTTCCCAGCGACACAGTGGGTAATTCAGCTCATGTTGAACTGAAGATTTATCCAAACCTCGCAGCACATATCGGCGAAAGCGTAGAAGGCATCATGCAGCGGCCCTATGGCTGCGCTGAGCAAACCATCTCCGCGGCATACCCGGGCCTTCTCTTGCTGCAACTCACAAACGAAGATGGTAGCTCCAACGCTACACTCGCAAGAGCTCGTCGCTATATCGAGTCGGCATATCAGAAACTCCTGAGCTTTCAACGGGATGATGGCGGGTTCACCTACTGGGGACGCGGAGAGGCTGATATTGCTTTATCTGCTTATGCGCTTCGTTTTTTAAGCGATGCCAGTAAATTCACAACGGTTGATCCGGCAGTAGGGTTCAAAACCAGGGAGTGGCTGCTAAAACAACAGAAACCCGATGGAAGTTGGACCGCCCAATCATCGAACCGCTCTAACGGGTCTTCGCAAAACGTGATGCTAACGGCCTTAGTAGTGCGCTCAATTGTTCAGGCTAATTCACAGTCAAAAGATGCTGGTGTAAGTAATTCCACAAAGCGTAGTCTCGAGTACTTACGGCAACAGTCTGAACACAGTGATGAGCCATACCTGATCGCATCCTACTCAGTTGCGTTGTCGCTAATGGGATACTCAGCGGAGGCGCAACAAGTCAACGAACGCCTACGCTCACTCGTCCATTCAGAGAGCGCCGGAAACTATTGGGATCTACAAACGAATACGCCTTTTTACGGTTGGGGTCGTCCTGGTCGTTTGGAAACAACCGCCCTGGCATTGCAGGCCCTGTTGATCACCCAATCGCCAGACAATGACAAACTAATAAATGGAACTCTTCTCTTCTTACTGCACAACAAGGATCGCTATGGTGTCTGGTATTCCACTCAGGCAACTCTCAACGTTCTCGAAGCAATGGCGCGATTCATAAACCAGCGTCGCAAGGATTCAACCTCGTCAGTATCCTCGGTCGAGGTTATTGTTAATGGACGCCCTTTCAAAGTCGTCCCGGTTACTTCTGATAACGATATGTTCGCACCGGAAATCTTGGACCTCACGTCAGTTGTTGCTACCGGGTCCAACCAGATTGAACTGCGTCCGTCGGCTGGAATGAAAACAGCCAGTGTCCAAATCGTCAGTAATTACTACGTTCCCTGGCGTGCAGGCTCACAAGTTGAGACTGCGCATATCAGGTCAGGCGACGCCGAATCAATCAAACTTGAGACTCGTTTCGATAAACAAGAAGGGCGCGTGATGGATGTGATCACCTGTCACGTCAAAGCCGAGCGTATCGGCTTTCGCGGTTACGGAATGCTATTGGCAGAGATTGGGTTGCCTCCAGGCGCAGATGTCGATCGCGCTTCACTGGAAACTGCAATGAACCGCTCAGATTGGTCGATCGATCAATACGACGTTTTGCCTGATCGTGTTGTAGTTTATCTGTGGCCGAGGGCGGGTGGGACTGAGTTCGAATTCAAGTTTCGCCCCCGGATGGCAATGACAGCGAAATCGTCTCCCTCATCGATCTACGACTACTATAACCCCGATGCGAAAGCAGTCGTCGGACCTGGAACCTTTGTAATCAAATGATGGTCTAATTAACTCCCTGACTTCAGAGGCTTGGACTTCGGAATCAGGTTTTGGGGTCGTTGTGTGTCTTGTAGCAATTGACCACCGACACCAACACAAAAGCCGAGTCCTTTTTCGAAAAGGAATACACCATGTCGAGCAAGCCGTACTCCAGCCGTTTCGAAATCACCTCCCCGTGTACTGAGGATTGGGATGCAATGGTCGGAAATGATCAGATTCGTTTCTGCACCCATTGCCAACGTTCGGTTCATGACTTCTCACAAATGACCTCCAAAAAGATCAGGAGGCTCATAGCCCAGTCGAACGGTCGTATCTGTGTTCGATATTCGGATGCATCTCCGCGGCCGACACCAGTGCTTTATAAGATTGGGCGAAGAACTTCGAAGATCGCTGCAAGTGCGTTCTCAGCAGCTATCGGACTGTCGGGGGCAATGGCGGCAAACGCGGGCCCCAAACAGCATTCAAATTCTTACTCAAATGCTGCAGTTACAACCAGAGGCTTAAAGGAAACCGCGCTCAACGGAGGGACGGGTTCATTACGAGGGGTCATTTTCGATCCTAACGGTGCAGCGATTCCTGGGGCGACCGTAACCTTGATTAACCTCGAGACGAAACAAATTGTGAGTGCAAGTGCAAACGGTGAAGGCGAGTACACCTTTAACAATTTAGCGGTTGGCATCTACAGCATGAAAGTAGAGGCAAGTGGTTTTGCTTCCACCGAGGTTACTTCAATCACGCTCCGAGAAAACGACGCCAACCGGATCGATCAAACTTTGGGAATTGCCACGATAAATGAAACAGTCGAAGTCTTATCTGGAACATCCGTAGTCATGGGTGGGGCAATGATTTCAACGCCGGGCGAACCGCTGGTCAAGGCTGCCACTGAAGACAATCTTGATGCAGTGAAGGAAGAGCTCACAAAAACTGACGCCAATGTCCGCGACAAAGCGACCGAGTGGACCGCACTTGAATGCGCTGTTCGAAATGGAAATCGTGAGATGGTCCAGGTTTTGTTATGGGCCAAAGCGGATGTCAATGCACGCGATAGTCATGGTCAGACTGTATTGATGACGGTGAATGACAACGTTACGACGGATCTTGTTTGGGACCTCCTGAATGCGGGCGCCAAGGTAAACGCTCGAGACGAAGATGGCGACACGCCTTTGTCTGAAATTTCCGGGATCAACAACACGGAAGTTTTGAAAACTTTTTTAGACGTTGGCGCAAAAGTAAACGCTGTGAACAAGGAAGGACAAAGCGCCTTGATGCGCGCGGCCTCAGAGGGGCTGGTTAATAACATTCGCTTGCTGATCCAGGCCGGCTCCGACATCAACCAGCGTGACAAAGAGGGTAAAACCGCGTTGACATATGCGCGGGAAGGCGATCATCGCGCGGCAATTCGGCTACTCGTAAGCATGGGAGCGGTTGAATTTGAGAGAAATGAGAACGAAAAGTAGGGGAAAAAATCATCCGCAGATTACGCCGATTACGCAGATTATTTGCGGGAATGGCCAAACTACATTGGCTGGGTACTTCAAATCTGCGTAGCAAATGGTCAAGTTCTTGTTTTTCTAGCAAGTTTCTCCCGTCCTGAAAGGACAAAAGTTAGTAGCCGGGGGCGAGCGGCTTTGCGCGAAGCCCCCGGGCAAAGGCAAGGATCTGTAGGATCCTGAAAGGGTCGAACACACATCGGTTTGACCCTTTTAGGGTCTAATCAAAGACGGGCTCTGTTCCGTGGGCTTCGCGCAAGGACGCTCGCCCACGGCTATTAACTTACATCCTTTCAGGATGATCTTTGGTTGCGGCTTCGCCGCGCTGCGTAATCGGTGTAATCTGCGGCTAGTTTTTGCAGTGGATAGGATTTTCGCTTGGGATACGCTACTTGCCCTATAGACGCTCATCCAGTTTTTTGTGCTAATCTACCCCCACAATCTCGTTTAAAAATTCAGGAGGCTCCCAATGGCAGACGATAAGAATAAGTGTAGGAATCCCGTTTGTACTTGCCCCCCACAACCCGGTGGCAAGTATTGTAGTGCTTCATGTGAGGGCACAGGCGATACCATTGAGCTAGACTGCGACTGTGGCCACGAGGAATGTGGCGGCAATTTCTAACTTCCAGATGTCCGATATGCTTCAGCTTGTCGGTTGTTCGTGTTAGGCAAGCCCACGACAATCTAAAGCATATCGGACATTTCACTTTGGACCGAAGAATTTGAACACTAAGGCACAAAAACGCAAAGACACGAACATACCCAACAATATTATTATTTGTGTCTTAGTGACTTTGTGTCTTGGTGGTAAGACTTTCCCGAGTTAGTTACTCAGCGAGGCCTATAAACTCCGCCGCGAGTTTTGGACCAGTTCCCTCGTCCTCATGCTTAAAGAAAACAAAAGTTTCCTTCCACTTTTGCTTCTTAATTTTCTCGATCCACTCTTTCAATTCGGCTTGACCATATTGCACTCGCCGTAAACGTAAGTAACCAAAATCCGCGGTCTTATCAATCGTATTAGCAGGAAGGTCATCTGTATCCGATACGCATAGTGCCCGATTGTGTCGCTTCAACAGTTCCAATACTTCATCGTCAAACCATGTTGGATGTCTGAACTCAAACGTCGCTTTGATATCAGGCGGTAATAATTGCAAGAAAGAGTCTAACCTTTCCGCGTCTTTCTTCATGTTTGGAGGTAACTGAAAGAGCACAACACCGAGCCGATCTTCAAGGGCGGAAATGTTTTCTATCATGTCTCTCGTCGGATCCTCGGCGTCTTTCAAGCGTTTGAAGTGAGTAATGCTTTGTGAGGCTTTTACAGAAAATCGAAAATCTACTGGCACCTGGCTTTTCCAACTCTCCATCGCGCTTCGTTTGGGAAATCGATAGAAAGTGTTGTTGAGTTCAACGGTCTTCAGACGTTCGGCGTAATAAGGCAACATGTCCTTGGCCGGCAGCTTCTCCGGATAAAAGCTTCCTTTCCACTCCTTGTAGCTATAACCGCTGGTTCCAACGTATAGGTTCTTCATTAAGGCACCATCTTGAGCAGGATGTGAGTCTTGTCGCCTTCTCTGACAATCGTCGCTGTAACCTTTTCATTTCTCAGTACAACGGCTCCCGACGTAAGTTGAACAACCTTTTCCGGATTCAAAACTTTTCGATACCACTGGTCAACCTCCGTAAAGGAATCATTGGTTTCGAGACCAAGTGCCCTGCCTCCACCATCAGACGTAATGTCCATTGCTCGGTGAGCACCTGGATAAATCAAACCTTCAACGGAAGCAATTCGACTCTGCTTATGTATTCTCAACGCGACGATCCCGGCTGCTCCCACCGCCACAATTAAGACAACTACAATCAGCAATAACCGATTTTTTCGAGGTTGACGGGCTCCAATTGATTGTTCGGGAAGGTTGATACCACGCGGATTACCGCTGGTTGGTCGTGCATCCAATCTCTGCGTTGCGACTGAGTCCGGTGGCTCAAGGATTGCGGTCGTCCCCTCATCTCCAGCTTGCTGTCCAGCCGCCGTTATGGCAGCACCACACTGGCGACAGAAATTTGTCCCGGGGACTAGCTCGGCACCACATTGTTGGCATGCTTGAATTTCCATGGCCAAATGCTTAGCAATATGCTGGCAACCTGTTGTCGCGTCAAGGGATTCTGTGATACACAGGCACACAACACAACGTTGGATTATCAAGCAAGGGTAACGAGGATTCGTGTCTACTGCCACCACAAACATTGATTCTGTGCTCCATGAGGAGCGCGTTTTTCCACCTCCCAGTGAATTCTCTGAAAAGGCTTACATCAAGTCGATGGAAGAGCTGGAACGCCTTCGCGCTGAAGCTCAAGCTGATCCGGAAGCTTTTTGGGCACGACTCGCAGAACAGGAACTGCACTGGTTTAAGAAGTGGGATACGGTCCTAAAGTGGGAACCACCGCACGCTGAATGGTTTACTGGCGGCAAGATTAACATCTCTTACAACTGCCTGGACCGTCATCTACCAACCTGGCGCCGAAACAAAGCCGCGCTGATCTGGGAAGGCGAACCAGGTGAGACCCGTACCTTCACCTACCAACAGCTTCATACTGAAGTCTGCAAGTTCGCGAATGTTCTAAAACACGCAAACATTCAACGCGGTGATCGTGTGGCGCTCTACATGCCGCTCATTCCTGAATTGGCAATTGCGATGTTGGCATGTGCACGCATCGGCGCAACTCATTCAGTGATCTTTGGAGGATTCTCGAGTTCAGCGCTAATCGATCGCATCAACGATGCCAGTTGTAAGGTGGTAGTCACGGCTGACGGAGGCTGGCGACGTGGAAACGAAGTCAAACTGAAAGCTGCTGTTGACGAAGCACTCAAAGAAACACCAACAGTCAAAGCTTGTATTGTCGTTAAGCGCACCGGTTCTCAACTGCGGATGCAACCAGGCCGCGATTTTTGGTGGCACGAATTGATGGAAACGGTCGATGCCGATTTCCCCGCCGAAGAATTAGACAGTGAACACCCGCACTACATACTCTACACGTCGGGTACAACTGGAAAACCAAAAGGTATCCTTCATACAACGGCTGGTTATCTATTGCAGGCGCACATCACTACAAAATGGGTTTTCGATCTGAAAGATGAAGACGTTTACTGGTGCACAGCAGATATTGGCTGGGTGACCGGTCATAGCTATGTTGTTTATGGCCCACTGTCAAACGGTGCAACTATATTGATGTATGAGGGTGCGCCGAATTTTCCGGAACCGGATCGCTTCTGGAAAATTATTGAGAATCATCGAGTAAATATTTTCTACACTGCGCCCACCGCGATTCGCGCCTTTATTAAATGGGGGGAACAATGGCCCCTGAAACATGACCTTTCCAGTTTGCGTCTCCTGGGAACAGTTGGTGAGCCAATCAATCCGGAAGCATGGATGTGGTATCGCGAATTGATCGGCAAGGGTCGTTGCCCGATCGTGGATACGTGGTGGCAAACCGAAACCGGTGCAATCATGATCACGCCACTGCCTGGCGCAACACCAACTAAACCTGGTTCCGGAACAAAACCTTTCCCCGGGATTGACGCTGATATCATGACGCGTGATGGTCAGCCCGTCGCGGCAAACCAGGGCGGCTACCTGGTTATTAAGCGGCCATGGCCTTCAATGCTGCGCACCATCTGGGGTGATGACGAACGTTATCAACAGCAATATTGGTCCCAGATTAATGGAATCTATTTCGCTGGTGACGGTGCACGTCGTGATGAGGATGGATATTTCTGGATCATGGGCCGAATTGACGACGTAATAAACGTCAGCGGCCATCGGTTAGGAACCGCTGAAATTGAAAGTGCACTTGTTTCACACACCGCAGTTGCTGAAGCCGCAGTGGTAGCTCGTCCAGATGATTTGAAGGGCTCAGCAATTGTCGCTTTTGTAACACTCGAAGGATCGCATACGCCGTCTGACAGTTTGAAT
>JBKPQV010000253.1:0-6349 GCA_046734235.1 Acidobacteriota bacterium | reverse complement strand
GCGTCCTCGACCTTTACCCACTGCGACCCATGCAGCGGTTAAGGCCCATGCCAGGATCAACGCGGCAGGCAATGAGGCCGCACGGCCATTGAATTGGAGCAAGCCAAGCGCGAAGGTTGTGTAGTCTGGATCAAGCAAGGAGCGAAAGGGAGCGACAGACACTACTCCGGCAAAAAGCATGTGGAAGAGACCGACAGCCAACCCCATCCAAGTCCAACGACGTCGAGAAAGCAGGTAGAAGAAGATCGCCCAATACACAATATTGAGCACGATAGCGATCTGAAACCAAATAGCCATGAATCACCTCCGATAGTGTGTTTCTGTATTGTCAACGCATCCAGACAACCAGGATTAACAATATCTGAACAATAAAGAGAGCCAGCCAAAACGTAAATGAACGTTTCATCTCGTGTCGCGCTCGCAAGAATTCCTCGTCGCCAATTTTGAATCTACCAAATCGAACAAACCAGAGAATGATAGCTAGCAGTGGCATTAGTGGCCAAAAGAGAATTCCCAGCGATATACGAGGTGAGCCGGAAACGTACCAGTCAAGAGCATAAATAGCGACGCCGCCGATTAGTGCCAGCGGGATAAATGCATCAAACGTACTTATCGAGTTGGCGAGACTACAAGCTTGAGTGTTGTGGTGAACAATAACGGCACTGACAAAACCATATTCCGGACTGATCTCTTCACGACAACGCGGGCAAAACGCTCCTCCCACTTCGAGGAGCTCTTTACAGTTCGGACATTCCACAAACGGAAACACCGCCGGTCCTTTTAGTAGCGATTCACTCATCGTTTATCATGATTAAATCCATTACGATGTCGAAGGTAATTAATTCTCAGGCGTTGCACAAGAGTTTCGAATACGACCTATTGTGTTAAACGTTAGAGTGAAGAGAAAAACCTGTCCGCAGATTACGCCGATTACACAGAGCAGCAAAGCAGCAACCAAACTTGGATGAAGTCAGTACCACCTCGCGGTAGCGGGTGGGCCAGAGCATTCACTCGAGGTGAAAGACGGGCCCACATCTCCAATGGCGCAGTTGGCCCACCCGCTACCGCGAGGTGGTACAGACTGCATCCAACCTTGTCTCAACAAACGTTGCCAGAAAAACAAGCAGTTGTTGGTTTGCTACGCAGATTTGAACTGATCGGAAGAATCATATCAGCTGTTGCCGCAAAAAAATCTGCGTAATCGGCGTAATCGGTGGAGCTATTAACACGGGACTTACCCAGATCCGAGTGCTTCTGATCAATTGCTTCGCGTCACTGGAACATCAACTTCGGCAGGAAAGTAGTAAACAGATCGAGACGACCCGACGCTACCGCGTGACGGTACTGACTTCTCTGCCCCAAGACTTACTTTTGCAAGTGCCTCTTTAGGTTGAAGAATGGGAGTTGCTTGAACGGCCATCGACGAACCTAGGAAAAAAGCACGCCCCTTCTGACGCTTGTTCCGTGTAGTTCATCGGAGCGTCGAACCATAGCGCCTGCGCTTAGCCAATAAAGAGCCAGTGACCGCGAGTGATAAGCCAATCACGAAAATGAAGGGGCTAAGATATATGACTCCCATCAGCACCATCGGAGGTGCATCATTCACTTCGCCGGGGTGCGCTGCGACGTAACGGTGCCCCGTATAAATCACATAGGCGATCAGGAAAATAGGCCAAAGGCAGCCTATCGCAACTGACGAAAGTGCGATCAGCCATTTGCGTCCGCGCGCCCAGCAGCCTGCTAGATAGCCCAGCCCTACGCAACTCGTAACAAAGATCGTGAGAGCAATTGCAAGAGGAATCCATTCCATGAGTTAAGACCGAATACGCAACCTCAGATTTTCAACGTTACTTTTCCAAGCTTCGAACTCTTCACTCTCTTGCCAAAGCTCGACGATTTCGGAATGGTCGTTAAGTATGCGATCAATGGCCGCTTTTGCTTTGTTCGCTAGCTCTGGCGAAACACTAAATTTATTTTTGCCGACCCAGGCATCGACTACTTCGTTATAGCTGTTCATCTCGCCGAAGTTTCCTTGTAAACGCGCCACAACCTCAACCGCTGCCAAAGCCTCTTCGGAGTACGAAGCCTCAAGATACTCTGAACTTGTAGCGAGGACTTGCTCCAATGCGGCTTCTACCACGGAAAGATCTTTGGACTCCTCTAAGCTGTATGCCCAGTCACAAGCGGTGTCGTTGTCAAAAACTCCGTTTCCCCATGCACCCATATTTATCTCCTGTTTCGTATCTACTTCAGAGTCACCTTGAGTTCGTAATTTGCGACCGGATGAGCCATAACGTAGATGTAGTAATCGCCGGTCTTGGGCATCTTGCCTCTCCATTTCTTACGATTCGTAGATACTGTTCCAAAAGTGACTCGACCATCTCCGTTGAAATCAGGTTGCTCGCTGACGAAAAACTCCGCGTGATTATCTTTGTCCTGTTTCCAGGAGATTTGCACAGACATTGTCTGACCCTGGTTTGCCTGGATCACGTAGCTGTCATGTGACTCGCCGCCGATGAAGCCCTTAAGTGTTTCACCACTCCGTAAGCGTTGAATGTTCTCCTGAGTCTGAGCGAGCTTAGTTTCGAGAGTGATGTTTGGAGCGTCGGTTTCCGTGCGCAATGGTGCGCGAGACACAAGCTCTTCTTTTACATGCTTACTTTTAAGAATTACTTGTAAGTTGGTCGTATAGTTTGGTCGAATTTGCACGAGTTGTAGATCCGATGAATGAAACCCATCGCGCACTGCGGTTACTGAGTAAAGATTTGCGGGTAATTCAAGTTGCAGGCTACCGTCATCAGCACTGAGTGCGACCAGCATAAATCCAGCACGTGCGATTGTTACCTGAGCTTTTGGAACACGAGCGTTGCCAGTGTCGAGAACCACTCCAAATAGTTTTCCCGTCGGTTTGGCAAGTGTTTCCTGTTGGGGAGATTGTGCGTGCGCGCTAATGCTCGCGACCATAATCAGCAACACAAACGCGCTAATGTTAAGTAGTTTCATCCTTAGAAGTCCTTAACTCATGGGGCCCAGGAGTCGGTACCGTCACGCTGTAGCGTCGGGTCGCCTCGATTTCTGTGTTCCTAAAGTGGTGTTAGCTGAGATTCCAAGATTCTCTTCTGATCATTCCACATTTGTCGGGGTTATCGTTTCTTTAGCGCTTGTCTCAGTTGACCGCTGACTCTTTCAGATTCCCATTGTTTCCACAACGAAAAAGCTTCCTCAAAATAGGTGTTGCGAAGGGTATTAAAATGATTGAAAAGCCAAAGATAAGTTTCATGAACGGCTTCCTGCTTCGATCTTTTTGAGGTGAGAATGGGCTTTTTGAAACTTTGAATCCAAACATCGCAATCGTGTAGTCGCCCTAATGCCGACTGCAGGGTAGCTGCCTCTTTAGCAAATGATGAAATATTTGCGGTCCAACACGGCTCAAAGAGCTCAATTGCATATCGTAGGCGCTTTCCTGCAATCCTCATGTCGTGGAGTTTCACGTCATCAAGGGGATTGTAAAAGCTGACACTGAGCTCCTCAAACTCTTTTAAACGATCGCGAATAATTGCTGCTGCGACCCGTTTGTATCTGTGAATCTCTTCTTTTTGGCCTTTTATCTCGGTGGCTAACTCTGTCGCCTTGTCAAAATCTGACGCCAGCTCATTCATCTGGTCCTTGTCTAAGAACTTTCTTAATTCTCTACGAGCCTCACTGCGAACCTTAGTTCGCTCCTCAATCAGATCCTCAAGTGTGGTTGAGAATCTAGTTGGTATTCTTGATGCCAGGTCTTCTAAAGCAGTAATCGCAACGTCCTGATCGCGCACATCTCCGAGACCATCCGCGAGACTCTTTAGCTGTTTAACGATTGAAGCGAGGTGTCGCGTATTTACATACGGGGTGAAATCGCCCAATGCACTTCGTAACCTTCTGGAGGCGACCCGCATTGAATGCACTCCTTCAGGATCTTTCCAGCGCAGCGCTTTATTTCGCCACGAGACCATCTCTCCAAACCGCGTGGCTAAAGCGGTTCTGATTCCCATAACAGCTGGGCTGTGACAGTCGATTCCTTTGATTTGCTTCGCACGTGCCATGACCATGTACTCAATGTTTTGAGTTTGCGAATCAGGACTCTGAAGTACCAGACGTTCTGTTGAGTGCCCGTCCGATGCGAAATGCCAATGCGCAAGCAAGCGCGCTGAATGGCAACACCAGCACACTCGAGACAACGGCGAGACCCGCGACGGCTTTGGGGGGCGCAAAGGTTGGATCCATCGTTGCTCCAGGTATGTATGGCGGCATGCGACCCAAGTTGAAGAGAAACCACGCCGCGGCATAGACCAGCACGAAGATCGTTAGCAGGGCATAGACTAATATGGCGCGTCCCCGCTTGGTGCTCCAGAGAAGGGCTCCAGCTGCCCAGCCCGCTGCAGCTGGAGGAATCCAGAATGCGACAAGGACGATGAGACTCGGGAGTCGATCCGGTATCAGCATGGTAATCAGCACTCCGGAGGAGTGCAATGTTTATAGATCGTGGGCATGCATAAAGCTAGCACTCCTTTAGGAGTGCGATGTTCCAGTCGGAATTCCATCCTGAACCATATGCTTCATAGCGAGTGTCGGTGGTTCTTACTGAGGAGCCTGCCTCATCGAGATTTTCGAGCAGCCCCGAGAGTTCCATCATTTTGATCAGGGATTTCTTCGGATAGAAAGTTAGTTCCTCACGGTCTTCGTTGACGAAAACGAGGAAGTCGATCTCAGGGGCATAGTCGACCAAAGCCCAATCCTTGGTTAGGGCTTTCAAGACGGTTGCCGCATCGGACCGTTTCTTTCGATTCATATTTCCTTGAGCTTGGCCGTGAACATTATCAGTGATCGCCGCCACACTCAGGGCTACTACCAGAAGGGAGATGACTAGTAATCGACCTTGTATTTGCATATCAACGTCCGGATCACATGGCACTGCTTACGGTCAATAGTAGCTCAATTATTGTACGGATCCATGATGTTTGTTCGCTGATGCCCTTGTTGGACCGTGAACTGCTTTGCATTTACGCTGCCGTCAAACTCATTCGAGTAAATCGTCAACTTTTGGAACTGAGATTTTTGCCAGTCCAAGCGAAAGCGCAGTCTTGTTTTGATTTTACCGTTGTAACGAGCCGCGGCGAACTCCCAATACTGTTTCGGTCCCAGGGATACGGTGTGATAGCTGTTTCCGCACCAGCTTGAAGGCAGGTACTCGATCGGCTTCCATTTGCCGTCCAAGCCGCGGGCTTCCTGCACAATGTAGAGTCTGCTATTGGACGCTGAGAATCCTACTATTTCGTTTGTGCCATTCACCAGTAGAACTCTCAATCCCCTATATTTTCCGTTGAAGGCCGGAGTTTCACCGGTATCAGCGATCAATGAGATCATTCCCTTCGTCACCGGCATAATAGGAACGAAGGCTTTCGGGTAGTTATCAGACTGGCCAAAGCCACCAGGCGCCTGCCTATCCGGAATTCTCGAGCCAGCGAAGAAGTAGCCGCGCATCATGAACTGAACATTTAGGTCTTCGAGGCTCGTGGCAGATTGTGTTTCCTGCCCCTGTGCACAAACGCTTAGGGTAAGCAGGAGCACCGAAAATACTGTTTTCTTCATAGGAATCTCCCCCATCGCATTCACATTCGCTTTGGTACCAGTAATGGAACGCTCGGAGGGTTGAAAAATTGCAGCATGAATCTTTAGTTCTGCCTCAAAATGACGGTGGTATTGGCGGCTCGGATTTCGGGAGCGTGACGCTTCTTCTCTTACTCGAAATGAATGTTAATAGGATATAAATAGGAATTGAATAGAGTAAGCAGTTAACAATATAGAAAACCACTGCCAATAACATCTTCCTCTGATCCATTACACGCCCAAAGTCACGCGCCGTTGGCGGAAATAGATAGAAGTACGCGGCCTTCGGCAACCTCAAGGGCAAATCTAAATAGGGAAGTAGTGACTTGTTTTCCCCGCTCAGCAGAAAACACAACGCAACGACAGTGGTATACAAAGTCACTACCACAACACCGGCTGCAATTGATAGCAATAAGCGCTTCACAAAAAGATTGGCGATCGAGCCAGCATAGAAGGCTTCAGTGGTTTGGCCAGTAGTGCATCGTCGGGCTCATCATGTTCACGGCCAGATTAAGGATACTAAAAATATCTCATGCCTTTAGTAACCCGCTTATTCTAAACATTGACCTCGGTCCTGGGAGCGCACGCGTCCCCGCGTGCCCGCCTGCCAAGCGCAACCTCTGTTGGAAAGAGCTGGGTCTGTCTCTTATACACATCTGACGCTGCCGACGATGAGTACAACGTGGTGATGTGGGGGGGGGGG
>JBKPQV010000252.1:0-4111 GCA_046734235.1 Acidobacteriota bacterium | reverse complement strand
AGGGCACAACTAAGCGTGACCCCTGGCCGAAATTCATCCGTCGTTCGACACGCGACACAGATGGTGTCCCGGACAATTCCGGGTTGGTGAAGTACTCGGCGTTTACGCCGGGTTGGCCATTTGTTGCAGCGGTGACAAAGGCCGTAGCCTCAGCTGATTCTGCGAAGGTTGGTAACCCGCGCGAGTAGAAAACCTTGGTGTCATTTCCCAGGTAATTGCTGAGCCCTTCCAAAAAGCTAACGGAAGAAAATGGTTCAACGCGAGCACTACCACCACCCACAGGCACGGCTGGATAAGCATCTGGGCCAACTACTAGCACGGACTTTGTTTTGGTTTTCGCTAATGGCAGTAGCTGCCCATCGTTCTTTAGCAACACCAAACTTTCGCGCGCTGCATTTAATGCTACCTGGCGTCCCTGCTGGTTATACCGTGGTATGGTCCAGTCTGTTTGATCTCGATCCAACCAACCGAACCGAACTGCAGTTCTCAAAATCCTTCTCACTTTGTCATCTATAGTGGCGACAGAAACCTTGCCCTGTTCAATAGCCGGCAAAAGTGTTTGGCGATTCATGTGAGCGGGCCCAGGCATTTCCAAGTCCTGTCCACCGTTCGTCGCAGCTACGCCATCGTAAGTGCCACCCCAATCAGACATCACGACGCCGTCGAAACCCCATTCGGATTTCAAAACATCCGTAAGCAAATACTTATGTTGCGACATGTGTGCACCGTTTGTGAGGTTGTAGGAATTCATGATTGCGCCTACACGAGCGTCCTTCACTGCTGCCTCAAAGACGGGGAGATAAATTTCTCGTAGCGTGCGCTCATCAATTACCGACTCCGTGTTGTGACGATCAAATTCGGAGTTATTTCCCAGGTAATGCTTGATCGTTGCACTTACGCCCTGGCTCTGAATGCCCTTGATATAACCAACCGCAACTCGTCCCGCCAGGAAAGGATCTTCACCAAAATATTCAAAGTTTCTGCCGTTCATCGGTGCGCGACTTATGTTTACACCGGGACCCAACATGTAATGCACTCCCTTGGCTCGTGCGTCGCGACCTATTTCTGTTCCCACCCGCTCCGCTAAAGCTGGATTCCATGTCGCAGTCAGACCGATTCCTCCAGCCATCGCCGTTGCTGGTCCAAAATTGCGAACCCCGATCGGGCCGTCAGCCATTTTGAAGCGCGGCAACTTGAGACGCGGAACGTCGCGGATGAAAAAGCCGTCGACACCACCAAGCAGGTCAATCTTTTCTTCCAGCGTCAGCTGGCTAAGAATTGAATTGACCCGGTCATCGATGTCATTTGCTGGAACTGTCGAAGTCATCATGCGCGACTGTGCAAACGTCGATGCTAAAAAGGAAATAAGAACGCACAACACCACGATTGGCCGAAGTGTTTTCATGGTTATGTCCTTCTGTTTGTATTTACTTAGCGATTGTTACTGCCGCGGCCAAGTTGACCGTGCCTCGAAGTTCGATCTGTTGCGATGATCGACCGACTGAAATGTTGTAAGTGCCGGCCTCAGCACGCCATTGATTGCTATCCACATCGAAATAAGAAAAGGCTCGAGCATTGAGAATCACCGTCATTCTTATCGTTTCGCCAGCGCGCAACCTGGCCTTTGAAAATCCCTTTAGTTCCTTCGCGGGGCGAGGGACTTTTGGCTGAGCTTCTCCTACATATACCTGCGCGACATCAGCACCGTCACGCTTGCCTGTATTCGTCACGTCGAAAGACACTTCAAATCGCGGACCAGTTGCATCGTTAGGTAGCGATTTGATCGACAAGTTGTCGTATTTGAAAGTGGTGTACGACAAACCGAAACCAAACGGAAAGAGTGGTTTCGTCCCAGCTTTCTCGTAACCTCGATAGCCAACGAACACCCCTTCTTTGTAGATAACTTGTTTGGTGCCCGCGGCGGGATAGTAACTATCGTGTACAGGATTGTCTTCCCAGCGACTTTCGAAGGTGACAGGTAATCTCCCGGAAGGGTTGGCATCACCAAAAATAATCTCGGCTAGTGCCGTGCCGCCTTCCTGCCCTGGATACCAGGCCTCAATCAAACCAGGAACGCGATCCAGCCACCTGCTCATATCGAAGCCACCGCCTGAAGTCGCCACTACGATGGTCTTCGGATTTGCCTGAACCATAGCCTGGATCAATTCATCCTGGCCTAACGGTAAGCGGAAGGTTCTATCCGAACTTTCCGCTTCTGTTTCGACATCGAAACCCGCGGCGACGATCACAACGTCAGCGCTAGCTGCCATCTTTTTTACATCTTCATTCACCAACTGCTTGGTATTAACGATTCCCAGTCGCAGCCGTACAGCCCTTCGCAATCCTCGACCGTGTTGTTCTAAAACTATCTTGTGCGGCTTGGCATCCAGCTGCAATGTTTGGAAATCTGCAAGTGCGATCATGTGCGTCCAGTTATCCAATACCAATTTGTCGTCGACAAACAGACGATACCAACCGCCAACTTCTCTGGTTGTTTGAACGAACAGATTGAACGAGTCTGACTCGGATGGCGTGTAATAGCCAGTCCAACGTGACGAAAGCGTGCCATCAGGAAACAGCAGGCGGATGCCCGCGCCATAATCGATGTGCTGCTCGATACGCGACACCACCGGACTTCCCTTCAAGTCTTCGTTATCGAAATACTCTGCCATAAGCCCCGGTGTACCACCGGTTGCAGACGTGTTGAAGTTAGTCGCGGTCGCAAGATCGGCAAAGGTTTGCAGGCCCCGATCGTAAAAAACGCGCACGGTACCATCCGTGTACGTGCTCAGTCCTTCAAGAAAGCTCGTCGAGGCAAACGGTTCAACTGCGGCACTACCGCCACCTACAGGTACCCCAGGATATGCATTTGGACCAACAACAAGAATCGACTTTGTCTTAGCTTTATCGAGTGGAAGGATGTCGCCCTCATTCTTGAGCAACGTGATTCCTTCGCGAGCAGCAGTCAACGCGACTTTTCGGCCATCGAGATTGTAACGGGGGACGGTTAGTGAAGTTTGATTGCGATCCAACCAGCCAAAGCGTATCGCGGTACCAATGATGCGGCGCACCTTGTCGTTTATTGTCTCGACTGAAACTTTCCCTTGATCGATCGCTGCCTTTAACGTATCGCGATTCATGAAAAGACCCGATGGCATTTCGAGGTCTTGACCGGCATTCGCCGCCTCAACGCCGTCGTATGTCGCAGACCAGTCTGACATCACTAAGCCATCAAAGCCCCACTCCTTTTTGAGGACGTCAGTAAGAAAGTATTTGTTCTGCGACATGTGTTGGCCGTTGGTTAGATTGTAAGAATCCATAACCGCACCAACTCGTGCTTCCTTTACACCGGCCTCAAAGGTGGGAAGGTAGATCTCCCGCAAAGTTCGCTCATCAACAATTGAATCAGATTTGTGCCGATCAAATTCGGAGTTATTCGCCAGAAAATGTTTAATTGTCGCGCTCACACCCTGGCTTTGCACTCCCTTGATGTAACCCACCGCCATGCGCGAAGCGAGGAATGGATCTTCACCAAAGTACTCGAAGTTCCTACCGTTCATCGGCGCGCGATAGATATTGACGCCCGGTGCCAGAAGGAAGTGGACACCTTTCGCACGACTGTCTCGCCCCAATTCAGTACCAACCGCTTCAGCGATTATTGGATTCCAAGTCGCAGTGAGAGCAATGCCACCCGCCATCGCCGTCGCTGGTCCAAAATTACGGACGCCTAACGGTCCATCAGCCATTTTGAATCGTGGCAAGTTCAACCGCGGCACATCACGAATGAAAAAGCCATCGACTCCACCAAGCAGATCGAGTTTTTCGTCAAGCGTCATTTGACGAACTATCGAATCCACGGTTCGAGTAGATGTCGCTGGCGTCGCAGGTGTTTGTCCGATTGAAATGGTTGCACTAAGCGAGATGCCAACCAGGATAAAGTACGAGCAAAGCTTGTTCATGAAATTTTGCGTTCTCACTTGTAGTTTAGGATCCGTGAGGGATATCACACACTGCAAAAGAAAAACCGAACGTTGTACTTTGAACTTTGCCCTCCAATTAGATGTTTTCAATCCAGAACAAAGTTCAAAGATCAAAGCACAAAGTTCAAAGT
>JBKPQV010000251.1:0-2943 GCA_046734235.1 Acidobacteriota bacterium | reverse complement strand
ATAGACAAACCTGTCACAGTCGTACTGATGATTGATACTAGTGCTTCCACCTGGTCCAGGCTTGATCAAATCAAAGAGGCAGCCAAGGCTTTTGTCGCAGAGCTCAATGAAAATGACCGGGTAATGATTGTGTCATTCGCTGGAGGTCTGACCATCAAATGCAAGCCCACTGTCGATCGCGAGAAAGTTCGAAAGGCCATCGAGGGCACGGGTAAGGGTCTGAGCACTCATCTCTACGATGCGATGAGCAAGCTCACGCAAAAGCACCTGAATGGCATTGAAGGGCGCAAGGCGTTGGTGCTTTTTACCGATGGTGTAGATGCCACCAGCAACGATGCCACTTATGAGAGCACCCTCCACACTGCCGAAGAGCTCGACAGCACGATTTATGCGATCCGCTACGACACCTATGATCCTGCAGAGGATACTGGGTCTTCCTCGGCACAGTCCGGTGTTCGCTTACCAGGGATTCTCAAAAAAATACCTTTGCCAATAACCATCGGTGTGGGTGGCGGTGGTGGGGGCGCAGGCTCAAGTAAGTCGGACTATGACCTCGGAGAGAGTTACCTGCATCGCCTCGCCGAAGCGACAGGTGGGCGCGTCTATGAAGCCAACAAAGATCTAAGCTACCTGCGAGCCGCGTTTAGTCACATTGCCCAGGAATTAAGCCGCCAGTACACACTTGGTTACTACCCGACAATAAGACAGGGATCCGGTGAACGGCGAAAGATCAAAGTGCGCGTCAACAGGCCGGACGTCGTTGTTCGCGCTCGCGATAGTTATATCTATAAAGGCGAGAGGCACTGATATGGAGTCCGCCGATGCACGGCTTTCAAATAATGAGTTAGCGAGGTAGCGATTTTCTTTAAATCTTCTCCTGATCCTTTCGCTTCCTACTTGCGCAGGGTTCGGGCGGCTGCGGTGTTTGAGTAACCAGAATTGCCAAAAGAATTGTATGCACGTACGCGATAAGTATAGACAGTGTTCTTGTTGAGACCTATGTTCGAATAATTCCTCACGTTCGCGCCCACCGTCGCCACTTGCGCGAAGTTGGTGCAGTTGTTCCCGGTGCAACGCTCGATCTTGAACCCATCCTCATTTGACGCGTTATCGGTCCAAGCAAGATTCAACTGAGAAGCAGATGCGGCCGCTACTGTCAGACTTGAAGGCGCGGACGGCACGGGAGCACTGACACTAATTACTACCGTCGCCGAAGACGCCGCTCCATCGTCGTCAGTCACTGTCAATCGCGCTGTGTAACTTCCTGGCGCGTTGTAGGTATGACTCGTTGTGACACCAGTAGCGTTGGTGCTGTCACCAAAATCCCACAAGTACGATGCGATCGTTCCATCTGAATCAGACGAACTGGAACCGTTAAACGACACTGTCAATGGTGCTATTCCCGAAGTAGGATTCGCATTAATCACAGCCACAGGCGGTTGATTTCCGTTTCCCTGCGGAATTACTAAAAGAGTGATGCTCTGTTGTGGCAGCGTCACGTTTACGGTGTTTCCGCTAAAGGATATGTCGGAAAGATGGTTGATCGTGTTGGCGGAAGTTAACTGCCAGACTTGAGCTGTCCCGCCACCGGTGAAGTTCGCCAGATTGACTGTCGCAGGTGTACTGCCGCTGAGGTATTTGCTAACTAACATAACGGTGAGCGCCCCATCTGAAGAACGTTTCGCCGAGAAGGCAGAAACATTGTCCGGATTAGGAACCGTCGTTGACACACTTGTGTCGCCAAACGTCGACTTGTTGCCATCGTAGTTGCGATACATCTTCATTGCTTTGTAGGTAGGGGTCGAAGCATCGGGTGTGGTCCAACGCGCCGCCATGTCTAAACCTTCGCGGCCGAAGATACCGTAGATGTCCGCCTGCGTAGTTGCGCCATTAATATGACCTTCAGCGCCCCAGTTGTACTCCGTGATTCCGATTGCTGTACCCGGATAGTAACTGCTGATCCAGCCCTTCAAACGCGGAATCAATTTGACGCGATCGTTGATCCATGTCTCATCAACATAATTCGGATCCCACAGTGAACGAGTTGAACGATTGCGACGAAGTTGCATCGCAGAGGAGGTGTCGTTACTAAACTCACCCCCTTGCGGGTAATAGTGGACGGTGAAGACATCCAGTAAGCGCACGCCTGTAGCCAGATCGTTCTGACGCAGTTGATCGAGTAGCCACGGCAGGTAATCAACGCCACCGTGGTTGTTGCGATCGGGCAAGAAACTCCAACCATGCTGGCTACCATATTGTTGATCGTAGCCGCTGAATAGATACCCGCTCCACCCCCACTCTTCTGGACCAACAACCAGCGCTGTTGAGTCAACTGATTTTATTTTGGTCGCGTAGTCGATGATCTTGTTCCTGACTTCGTCCATCGTTGCGCCGGTTGGGTGCACATCGCGATGAGTCGAATGCCAAATACTGGGTTCGTTGTCGAGAATGTAATAGCGCAATCCGCCGTTCGCGTTTGATCCCCAACGCGTAACCAGATGCTGTGCCCACTGTTGTTGAAAAGTTGAATTAGACGCCACGTTTGCATCGTTAGGATCATTACCCACAACGAATTGGCCGGAAGTCAAAATGCCATTGCCGGCATCCGGGAACCATTGCCAATCGTTTCCCGTTTGCGCGCCATATTTATTAATGGAGAAGCTAGCGAGTTTGTTTCGGTTGGTACCGAGCTTCGCGACCCAGCCCACAGTGGGGAACGTCAGCATCGCCTGGGCGTTTGCCGCTTTCGCATTGAAGATAAAAGTGTCGCCTCGCTCACCCGCGACTGAACTCGAGTCGGCGATGCTTTCGTAATACCAATCGTTTCCGCGGTTATCGGCATTTAGCTGCCAGTTATAACGGCTCGTGTTGTTGCCACCATTGCGGTTTAGAGGACTGTTTAGATCATTCAATTGAGCAGTCGTAGCGTGAGCGACGCCGTAG
>JBKPQV010000250.1:0-13893 GCA_046734235.1 Acidobacteriota bacterium | reverse complement strand
ACTTTCAAGGCTCGGGCACTTTTGATTTGACAAAGCATTGCCGGGCGTAACAAATTAGGGGCCGTCAATAAAATCTGGAGGCCATTGATGCGTTCCTATTTTCTATCCTCTTTCGCTTTATTACTACTCGGGGTTGCTGTTCTGGCCGGCTGCACCTCGTCTACAAAGGCCACAAAAATCGGTCAAGGCAATTCAAGTGCAACAACACCCACTGCGTATGCTGATGGTGCCGCGCGGATTACAATCACTGAGCTAAAGCAGAAGATTAAAGATAATGCAGCTTTTATTGTAGATGTACGCGACCAGGCTTCTTTCGACGCCGGGCATCTACCTGGCGCCAGGCTGATTCCTGCAAATCAAATTCTCAATCACGTCGATGAGCTGCCAAAGGACAAGCTCATCGTGACGTACTGTTCTTGACCAAACGAACATACGTCCGCCGGTGCGGTGGTCAGCCTCAAACAAAAGAACATCACAAACGCTGCAGCATTACTAGGTGGTTATAACGCCTGGCTCAAGGATGGGATGCCAGTAGAGAAGAAGTAAGACTATTTAAGATTTCAGATTTCAGATTGCAAATTTCAGATTGGCGTTTTACAAGGTCATTGTCCTTAACGGTAGGTGTTTTCGAAAAGACCACGTTGCAATCTGAAATCTGAAATCTGAAATCTGAAATAACTCAGGTCGGAACAGCCTGTGTCACGAAAGCCGGTAGCGGCGTGACCACTCGCGCAGCTGGAACACAAAGAACTGGACAAGGCGCGTTTCTCACTACGCGTTCAATTTCAGAACCCAGAACCGGTGTCCCACCAAACAGCGAATTGTGTACCGCAGTTCCAATCACAATCAGGTCGGCATCAGTCTTTGCCGCCAATCTAACAATCTCTTCGTAGGGTCTACCTTCAGCAACGTGCGTGATAGCACGTGAGCCGTCCGTTCGGGCCAAATGCGTCATTCGTTCTTCTACGTAACTACGTAAGCGAGTCAGTGCCGCCAAGCCGCCCTCTGGAAACATTGCAGAGATCTGTTCGAAGTAATCACCGATGACATAAACAGCATGTAGTTGGGCTCCCATGTGATTTGCAATATGTGTAGCCAATGAAGTCGCTGCAACCGACGATGGACGGAAGTTGGTGGCGAGTAGAATTCTTTTCAAGCGTATCTCAGTTTGCCCTTCACGATGTTCCACGAAGTCTCTTTGCGCAGGACGAAGTGCAAGTACTGCACACGGAGATCCGGCGATGATGTCCTCAGCGATGGAGCCTGCGAATGCTCGCGTGATTCCTTTGCGCCCACGGGTAACGATCGTCATCAGATCAATCTCATGATCGATGGCTGCCTGTGCAATCTCTACTGAGGGCTCCCCATCAACAAACGAGACTTCGACATCGAGATTTTGAAACAAGGGATCCGCGAGCAAACCCTTGGCATCGGTACGCAATTGAGCTAACCAATGCTCTTCTGAGGAATTGACTGGCGCATTCAGCAGGTTAGACGGGACTTTTGACTCCTGAACATTGAAGATCACCACGCGACCAGCGTCATTACGAGCAAACGCAGCAGCATACTTAAGCGCAGCACGCGCGTTTGGCGAGAAGTTTGTCGGTAAGAGAATGTTTCTGAAGGGGTACATTGAAGCGGTTGTTTCTTAATAGGTCCTATTGGTCAAATAGGTCCTATTCACTCACCAAAAACACCAGATCTCAAACAATTCTGGTTCCAGCGATCCTATCGAGCTGCCTGGCGAATTGTCCCAAACCATTTGAAGCTGCAGTCGTCAACTCTCTCGCCACAGCTTCCCGAATCTGGTCTCCACCTTGATCACGAGCCACGCGATCGACTACGCGCTTTAGTGCTTCGGTTATGCCTTGTATATAGACCGAGTCGCCGGGCACTGCCTGTAAATTAACCTTCGAATCCTCGTAATCAAATCCTCCAACAGTCGGATCCAGAAACGGATAATCGTCGCCAATATCTATGCGGGCGAACCGGAAGTGTTCAGTGAACGAGACGCCCATACTCTCCACAGCGCGGCGCACTGAATTGATTACTTCCGCACTCGCAGCGACCACATCAGAAGATCTTTCCCCGGCAACTGATTCTCGGCCGACATCCGATGAAGACCCCACTGGAACTTGAGCGGAAACATTTGCAGCAGAAGAAGAAGTTGTCTCAACCGGATCTTTCCAAATGGTTATAACTCCGCCAGGTTCGCGGGCCCTTACAAGTAAGCGCTGCAGTGCGGCTTCTCCCTGAGACTCCCGGCCGGCAGCGTGATCATTCTCCCAGGCACTTGGCTCAGAAGAACCGTAAATAGTCACATCCGCCTCATATTGATCCAGAACGATGTGCAACCTGCCAGTGAATTCCTTTTCGCGAAGATAACGGATCAAAGCAGCAAGATTCACATAGCTGGTATTTAATGTCTCTAGTTTAAGTGATTCAGACATGACCGAAATGGGCTGGGCCCTAAATCATTTTTCATATGCCATTTGACATTTTTCATTTGCAGTTTTGGAATTACCGGGACTCTTTAGCAAATGATTGATGGGTTCAGAAGAGTTCCAAAGCCGAAATGGTAACTGAAAAATGTCAAATGACATATGGAAAATGAGCCGACCTTAGTACCACGTTCAACCCCCTAAACCTTTTTTCTCTTCCCCTTTTCCGCTCTTCCATGCCAAACTCCGCTGTCATTCCTTCTGCCCGCGGGGGCAACAAAACAGTAAGCGCTATCAAAACTAACTTCGGAGGGCGATACCCTTGCTTCGAGGACTATTTCGTACCAAGAATCTGGATGACATTTTGAAGGCGGCTGAGGTTGAAGGGCATTCGCTAAAGCGCGCCCTGGGAGCTCTCAACGTAACGTTGATTGGCATTGGGGCCATCATCGGCGCAGGAATATTTGCGACCGTTGGAACCGCGGCCGCCGGAGACGCCTCCAGACCTGGTGCTGGTCCGTCTTTGATGATCTCGTTTGTTATTACGGCAGTTGTTTGTGGATTCGCCGCGTTATGTTATGCCGAGTTTGCTTCGATGGTGCCTATCTCGGGATCGGCGTACACATATTCATACGCAACGCTGGGAGAGCTTGTAGCGTGGATCATCGGCTGGGACTTGATCATTGAATATGCTCTGGGCAACGTTGCTGTTGCGATAAGTTGGGCCAACTACTTCCGGACGCTACTTGATAATCTTTTCGAACATTTGGGAATCAATGCTCATGTGCCACTGTGGCTGTCTACTGATTATCGAACAGCACATAAACTAGCCGCCTCAAACCCCGAGCAATACTTAAAAAGCTTCGGGGACGCGCCAACGATTTTTGGCCACCCAATCATTCTCAATCTGCTCGCGTTTGCAATTGTCGCTGCGATTACGGTTGTGCTTGTTTGGGGAATTCGAGAATCGGCAAATTTCAATGCCGGTATGGTCATTATCAAGATTGTCGTGCTGCTCTTCTTCATTGGTACCGCGATCTATTTTGTGTCACCGTCAAAGATGGCTGCGAATTGGGTTCCCTTCCAACCTAACGGTTGGCGCGGAACATTCACCGGAGCAGCGTTGGTGTTCTTTGCCTATATAGGATTCGACGCGGTATCCACTGTTGCAGAAGAAACGAAGAATCCAGCCCGAGATCTGCCTATAGGAATCATCGCATCGCTGATCGTCTGCACAATCTTGTACGTCATCGTTGGCGCTGTCTTCGCTGGATTAATTCCCTACCCTGAACTAATTCAACGACTCGCGAACGAACAAGCAGAGCCACTCACAATGGCGCTTCAAAATGCCGCACCACCAGGAGTGACGTGGCCGGCAACCGTTGTGGCGTTCGGTTCGGTGATAGCCCACACTGCTGTTCTGCTTGTATTTCAAATGGGTCAGCCGCGAATCTTTTTCTCGATGGCCCGTGATGGACTACTTCCACCAGTATTCGCGAAAGTACACCCGAAATATAAAACCCCACATGTCACTACAATTCTGACGGGCGTTGTGGTTGGCGCCTTTTCGGCGATCATGAGTATCGATGAGATGGTCGACCTGACTAACGTCGGTACCCTTTTCGCATTCTTGCTGGTTAGCATCGGGATTATTGTGTTGCGTTACAAGGATCCAGATCGCAAGCGACCTTTTAGAGTTCCTTTAGGTGCGTGGCTGATCCCCTCCTTAGGAGTAATTTCTTATATATTCCTGATGTATTACTTGCCGCCTGCGTCATGGTGGCGTTTTGTAGCCTGGCTCCTCTTAGGCTTTGCAGTGTATTTGTCGTATGGGTACGGACGCAGTGAGATTGGCCGCAACCTTGGTCGCACCAAATCGGCTTCCTGGCTTAATGCTCTGGCGCTTGCATCGTTTTTGATTGCGGTTGGCTTGCTCGCGATGCCACACGATGAGACGCTAAAAGAGTTGCTTGCACAATTTGGTGCTACAAAGCAAACAACCATCGCCTTGAGTATGATTGGCATCGGCATCGTGTTGGCGCTCGTCGGAGTTGCGATCGGCATGTCGAAGAAGCAACAGGCTTGACGTATTCTTCTCTGTGTCTCTGTGTTCTCTGCGTCTCTGTGTTAAATCGAGGTTCGTGATCGCCAACTCCTCTTTTTACACAGAGACGCAGAGAACACAGAGACACAGAGAAATCTTAAAACATGAACGCATTACCAATAATCATCGGCGCTCTTTGTGTCATCGCCATCTCCTATCGTTACTACTCTGCATTTATCGCCGCCAAAGTTCTCGCGCTAGATGATTCACGCCCGGTGCCGTCGACAACTATGTACGACGGTCACAACTATTACCCGACAAACAAATGGGTATTGTTTGGACATCACTTCGCTGCCATCTCTGGCGCTGGTCCCCTAATTGGTCCCGTGCTGGCAGCTCAGTTTGGTTTTTTGCCAGGACTATTGTGGCTGGTGATTGGTGTTTGCTTAGGTGGAGCAGTACACGACTTCATGATCATGGCGGGCAGCGTTCGTCGTCGAGGCAAATCCCTTGCCGAGATGGCGAGAACTGAAATTAGTCCTTTGTCTGGCCTCGTAGCCGGAATCGCAATTCTCTTCATCGTTGTCATCGCACTTGCAGGTCTCGGCCTCGTTGTGGTGAACGCCTTGGCTGAATCCGCATGGGGAACTTTTACAGTTGCCTTCACCATCCCACTAGCATTGCTGATGGGCCTCTACATGTATCGCATTCGCCCTGGCAAAATTGCTGAAGCGAGCATACTTGGCGTTGTTGGTTTACTTTTCGCCGTATATCTCGGCGGGCGTATTGCGGAATCATCCCTGGCTAGTGCCTTTACCCTGTCGCGAAATACGCTAATCGTGACAATGGCAGCTTACGGTTTCATTGCATCGGTCTTGCCTGTCTGGCTACTGCTTTGCCCGCGTGATTATTTGTCGTCATATCTCAAGATTGGCACGATTGCTTTCCTTATCGTTGGCGTAATGCTGGTTCACCCGAATTTGAACATGCCGGCTTTCACTCCATTTACTGCAGGTGGTGGTCCAGTAATTCCCGGCAAGCTATATCCATTTGTTTTCATAACAATCGCCTGTGGTGCTATTTCAGGGTTTCACGCGCTGATTTCTTCAGGCACGACGCCCAAGATGATCGCCAAGGAAACTGACACGCGAATGATTGGCTACGGCAGCATGCTCATGGAAGGAATTGTCGGCATCGTAGCGCTCATCGCTGCTACTTCACTCTTTCCCGGCGACTACTTCGCAATTAATACAGCCCAACGAACAGACGCGCAAAAAGCTGCTTATGTCCAGATGATAGATTCGCATACTGCCCAGGGCTTCAATCTCCAGCCACAAGAGATCGACCGTCTAGAACAGGAATCAGGGGAAAAGAACTTGCGTGGTCGAACCGGCGGCGCAGTGACTCTGGCACTTGGTATCGCCAAGATCTTCGATGGTATTCCAGGCCTCAGCGGATTCATGAAGTACTGGTATCACTTCGCGATCATGTTTGAGGCGTTGTTCATCCTGACGACTATTGATACGGGCACACGTGTGGCGCGTTTTCTGGTGGGCGAATTTGGCGGTAGGTTTTACAAAAAGCTTGAAGAGCCTAACTGGTTACCGGGCTCGATCGTAACTTCCGCACTAGTGGTAACCGCGTGGGGAGCGTTTATCTGGTCAGGTTCGATCTCGACGATCTGGCCGATGTTTGGAATAGCAAATCAACTGCTTGCGGCCGTAGCGCTCTGCGTAGCAACGACCATCATCATCAACTCAGGCAAAGCTAAATATTCCTGGGTAACAATTCTTCCGTTGAGCTTCGTTGGCAGCACAACGTTGGTCGCTGGCTGGAAATCGATAACTGATATCTTCTGGCCCTTAACCCAAAAGCCTGAAACCTCATTGCAGGGCTACATCAATGTCAGCCTCACGGCAATCATCATGATCGCTGCGATTGTGATCCTCATTGATTCAATTCGTGGTTGGCTAGGATTACGCAATCGACCCGAAACCGTCCTGGAATCCGCCGAAGCATAGAAGAATTTCGGATTTGTGATTTCGGATTTCGGATTTCTTTATCCTTTTAGGCGAAATCCCAAATCCCAAATTCGAAATTCCTTACATGAGTATCGCTGTAATAAAGCGGTGACAGGCCACCGCCCTCCAAGGAGGGGCGTGAGGCGATAAGGCCTTCTGTGTTGAATAACTCATTCGCAATTGGACAGTTTCCTGAAAAATCGGCAATAATACGCGTTTTCAAAATGACCTGCGTTGGGCTCTAACAGTCCCGGAGGTCGGCTCCGGCGGGGTCAGAGCATGTCTCACGGACGCCCGCAGGTGAAAAATCTCGCCATTATTTAGAAGAATCGGAAAGGACTTACTTTAAAGTGGAACTATCGCTGATCTCAATTATCAGCCTGCTGGTTGTTTGCTCGGCAGTGCTCTTATCAAAGCAGGCTCCGTCGTTTGGCCGCGTGTCGTTGCTTATCTCAAAGATTAAACCTGCCGTCATGGCGCTGGGTGCTGCAGTCGCAACTATGGCTTTTGCGGTGCCAACATACGCACAACACCAGGGCGGTGAGGCAAGCCTCGAATTGCCCGATCTTAATACGGTAACTTTCTTTAACGGATTGACCGGGCACAACCTCCTGATGATTGGGATTGTTATCTCAGTGTTGGGCCTGGGCTTTGGACTCGCAATCTACATGAACCTCAAGAAACTTCCGGTTCACGATGCGATGAAGGAAATCTCAGAGCTAATTTATGAGACCTGCAAAACCTATCTAGTTACCCAGGGTAAGTTCATTCTGATCCTTGAAGCGTTTATCGCCGTAATCATCGTGTTGTATTTCGGCGTCTTGTCAGGTCTTGCTGCCGGACGCGTGGCGATCATTCTTGCTTTCAGTCTAATCGGTATTGCCGGCAGTTACGGCGTCGCCTGGTTCGGCATTCGAGTGAACACATTTGCCAACTCACGTACCGCATTCGCGAGCCTGGAAGGCAAGCCATTTCCCCTCTACGCAATTCCACTTAAAGCCGGAATGAGCATCGGCATGATGTTGATCAGCACTGAGCTGCTGATCATGTTGTGCATTTTATTGTTCGTTCCTGGTGAGTATGCCGGTCCGTGTTTTATCGGTTTCGCAATCGGTGAGTCGTTAGGCGCAGCCGCACTTCGTATCGCCGGCGGCATCTTCACTAAGATTGCAGACATCGGCTCCGACCTGATGAAGATCGTCTTCAAGATCAAAGAAGACGACGCGCGCAACCCGGGTGTGATTGCCGACTGTACTGGAGATAACGCAGGCGACTCCGTTGGACCAAGCGCCGACGGTTTCGAAACGTACGGCGTCACAGGCGTCGCACTGATTACGTTTATTCTTCTTGGCGTTAGAGACCCACGAATTCAAGTGCAATTGTTGGTGTGGATTTTCGTGATGCGCGTCATGATGATTGTGGCGAGCGCCGCTTCATACTTCGTAAACGATCTCATCGCTAAGTCACGCTACAAAAATGCCGACAAGATGAATTTCGAGTCGCCGCTTACCTCGCTTGTTTGGATTACTTCCATTGTCTCGGTAGTGCTGACTTTCATCGTTTCCAAACTTACAATTCCAACACTTGGCAATAACGATTCATTGTGGTGGAAATTGGGTGTGATCATTTCCTGCGGAACACTCGCCGGCGCGATCATTCCGGAACTCGTGAAGGTGTTTACGTCCACGGAATCACGACACGTTCGCGAAGTAGTGACATCGTCCAAAGAAGGTGGGCCTTCGCTTAATATTCTTTCTGGTTTGGTAGCAGGCAACTTCTCGGCCTATTGGCTGGGGATCAGTATTGTTGGACTGATGGCTATAGCCTATGTCGTTACCACCATCGGTGCACCAAACATGACGCTCGGAGCCTTGATGGTTGATCCGGTGGCGGCTCCAGTTTTTGGCTTTGGTTTGGTGGCCTTTGGCTTCCTGGGAATGGGACCAGTAACGATTGCGGTCGACTCCTATGGTCCAGTAACTGACAACGCGCAATCAGTCTATGAACTGTCGCTGATTGAACAAGTGCCAAATGTTAAAGCAGAGGTTAAGAGCAAATTCAACTTCGATGTCAATTTCAATCGGGCAAAGCACCTCCTTGAGGAAAACGATGGCGCTGGTAACACGTTTAAGGCAACAGCCAAACCCGTGTTAATAGGAACTGCAGTCGTAGGTGCGACGACGATGATCTTCTCGATCATCATGGCGCTGACGCATGGACTAACCACCAACACTGAAAACCTCTCTCTATTGCACGCTCCTTTCGTTCTCGGTCTGATTACAGGTGGCGCGATTATTTATTGGTTCACCGGCGCATCAATTCAGGCGGTCACCACGGGAGCATATCGGGCAGTCGAGTTTATTAAAGCCAACATTCGACTCGAAGGCGTCGAGAAGGCCTCGGTGGCTGACAGTAAGAAGGTTGTTCAGATTTGCACCCAGTACGCCCAGAAGGGAATGTTTAATATATTCCTGACAGTTTTCTTCTCAACCTTGGCGTTCGCGTTTGTCGAACCATATTTCTTTATTGGTTATCTGATTTCGATTGCTGTCTTTGGTCTTTACCAGGCAATTTTTATGGCCAACGCTGGTGGCGCATGGGACAATGCCAAGAAAGTTGTGGAGGTTGACATGAAAATGAAGGGTACTCCCCTTCACGACGCCACAGTTGTCGGCGACACGGTTGGTGATCCGTTCAAAGACACTTCGTCGGTAGCATTGAATCCTGTAATCAAATTTACGACCCTCTTCGGGCTCCTTGCCGTTGAGCTCGCTGTAAATTTAACCGAGCGTGCAAATGGCGACACTACTTTGACGCACATTCTGGCATTGGCTTTCTTCCTCGTTTCGGTATTCTTTGTCTGGCGCTCGTTCCACGGAATGCGGATTGGAGACATTGCGGAAGAACCGGCTAAGGCCCCGATTGCGGAAAGCGCCACAGGAGACTAGGGCACAAGTTGTGCTTTGATCTTTGAACTTGGTCCTTTGATCTTGAACTTTGATTCTGCGTAATCAAAGCATGAAGTACAAAGGACCAGGTATCAAGCTCTAAGCCATGAACAAGAGGCTATCAAAAATGACCAGCTACTCAAGAACTGAAACTCTGGTTGGCACAGCACTGGCGCCGATGGATTGGACTCGTGCTGTCTCTGTCGTGATTGCGTTCAGCTTGTTCAATGCACTCGCGGCGCAGTTCTCGATCAACATCGCGAATCCCATCACCGGGCAACCAATTCCGATCACCGGGCAATCGTTTGCTGTAACTTTGACAGGTGCATTGTTGGGTTCTCGGATGGGCGCCTTGGCATTGGTTGCTTACATACTTGAAGGGTGTAGTGGACTTCCATTCTTTGCTAACAGTGCGAGCGGAATCGGAGTGTTGTTTGGGGTGACTGGCGGCTATCTCGTCTCGTTCCCAGCAGCTGCTTACATCACCGGTGCATTCGCCGAACATGGCTGGGATCGTCGCTTTCTGACAGCCGCTGCAGCGATCGCTATCGGCTCCGTCGTAATCCTGTTGGCTGGATGGGCCTGGCTAGTCGTTTTGAAAACTTCTCCAGTTAACGCCTTCAAAGCGGGTGTCGCTCCGTTCATCGTGGGAGACATCATCAAAGTGTTGCTTGCAGCAGCAGTGCTGCCAACTGGTTGGGCGATTCTGCAACGGAAAGCCTCACAAGCACCTGGTATCAAGGGTTAGTATTCACGGCGCGAGCAGCATTGCTTGCGCCTTTCTTTTAGGAGTCTGCTATGAGGTTCCTCGCATTTGTCTCTCTCCTCTTCTCTGTTTTAGTAATTAACAATTCGACAATTCAAACCACTTCTTTTCATATCGAGGAGATCTCGCCATTCAACAAAGCGGTACCTGGTTTAATCGTCGAAGCAAGAGTCGAAGGTTTATCAGACTCCCCCACCATGATGATCGACTCGAAGGACGTCTCTATTGAGTTAACGCAGGATGGAAACAAATTCAAAATAACGCCGCGAACTGCGACGAACATGTTCATTTCGAAGACACCTCCAGAGGCTGGCGGTCCCGGCACAATGCCTGACTTTACCAAGATGAAAGCCCTCTGGAGTTTCGGTTTTGTGGTACCCAAAGGATTACATCCCGGCGAAGTGGATGTGGTTGTGGTCTACAGTAAACTCCGAAGTGAAACAGCAAAACTCCTGATCGAAACTCAACCTTCGCCACCTATCATCGGCTCAACATCCGTCGAAAGAATCTCGATCGCCCAGGTTTCTCCAGGCGGAACTTCTTCCGACCTCGGCCTCAGACTCGAACGCGGTAATAAACCGCAACTACACGTCCACCCGCTAGTAGATCCAGATGATCCACAAGCTGCAGTCGTCGTAAGTTTCAAACAAGGTGAGCAAGAGTTTGCCGCACTGACGCGTGTACGACATGAGAATGCCCGGACACAACAAATGGATAACGGCGTTCAGTTCCTACGTGATCGAGATTCCCTTGAGCTAGAAGTCCCAGCAGCGCTTAATCCTGGACCAGCAAAGATGGCTGTTAGCATTCGCGCAAACGGTGAAACGGGTCCAGCCGCAATGATGCCGGTCCTGATCACAGATGCTACCCGAGTGGCAGAACTTCCTGCTGAAAACGCCCCTCGTGCACTGGTAGTAAATCCCAAAAAGGTTGGCGCAGGCCAGGCACTAATGATCTCGGTCGATCATGTTCGCACGCTAAATCCCGATCCCAAACAGGCGATGGTATTGTTCGAACAGGGCGACGCTCGTTACACGGTTAAACCTGAAATGAATAGTGTAATGATGCGACCAACGAAGAACGATGATGACCCTGTTCTATTAATCGTCCGTCCGACTCGTCAAATTATTGGTGAAGCGCAGGTGCGCGTATTTAACGCCGCGCGAGGCGAACAGGGTGGTCTTAGCACGCCGACACCTGTTGAGATTCTCGACGAGGTAGTTGCACCTGATTTGATCAGTGTCGCTGAGGCAACCGACACTGAACTAACGCCGCTGCGACAGATGTACGAAATGCAGCGTGAAGCGGGTCGTAAATTTCCTGAATACAATCCCGCGAATCGGTACCTCGCGATTAGAGTTCGGGGCCTCGATATGAATCCTAAATTTATCAAAGTGAGTCTTGAGCAAGACGGAACTAAAAAGACTTTAGGGTTTGGCGATTTTTCGTCTGTCAATGGCGAGCTCTTTATCGTTCGTCTACCGGACGGATTTCACAAGGGAACAGTCCTTTTGCTTATCCAGAATGAAGGGGCAGAGAGACTGAGCGAACCAGCAACTGCTACCTTTGAGCTTTCGCATTAGCCATGTTTACGCTAAAAGTTCGATCTCACCAGCGCGAGGAGCTTGTTGAATTCACCGACCAGGTTGAAGAAAAACTGTCTGAATCTGGATCGAAGGATGGCATTGTCGTCCTCTATGTCCAACATACAACTGCGGGTCTCACCATCAATGAGAACGCTGATCCTGACGTCCCGCGTGATATGTTGCACGCGTTGAGAACTTTGATCCCGCAACACGGAATGGGATTCCGCCATGGCGAGGAAAACTCTGATGCTCACATTAAAGCCAGCCTCACTGGTCCTTCAGTTACTGTTCCTTTCCAAAACGGAAAGCTATTGCTGGGAAGATGGCAGGGCATCTTTCTATGTGAGTTCGATGGCGCCCGTGAACGTAAGGTGATAATGAGTATTCTGCCTAGCTAAGCTTTCATGCCTACAAGCTACGATCGGATTGCTCCTCAATATGATCGCTATCTTCATCCCTTAGAAAAATGGTTTCTTCAGGATTTGCGGAAAGAAACAATCGCCGCAATACCAAAGTCAGGTCTCATCCTTGAACTTGGAGCAGGCACGGGCGCAAATTTCCAACACTATCAGGCAACGACAAAAGTCATTGGGATCGAACCGAGCAGCGAAATGTTGCGCATTGCAACCCCAAAGGCTCGAATAGAATCAGTTTTTCTGGTTCGTAGCGTTGGAGAGTATTTGCCGTTTCCTAACGAGTGTTTTGATTCAGCGCTGGCGACGTTGGTATTGTGCTCAGTTCAATCTCCCTCAATAGTTTTCGGCGAATTGAAAAGAGTTGTTAAGACAGGTGGTGTCATTTCTCTGCTTGAACACGTGAGACCCGATGGCTTGCTTGGCCCATTATTCGACGTTCTGAGTCCTATTACGGTGCGCATGTTCGATGATCACCTGAATAGAAGAACTACTGAAATTGCCAGAACGGCAGGGCTTGAAATCATGAAGATTCGCAAGGTCGGTTTCGGGATCATCAACGTGATCACATGTAAGGTCCCGAGTTCAGTTTAGGGAATCTGTTAAGACACCACACGCTTAAGAGACTGTGTGAAAAGTCTGAATGTAGACCTTAACCACAAAGACACAAAGACTAAAGACTCAAAGACACAAACTGCCCTTTAAGAGTTAAATTTGTGCCTTAGTGTCTTTGGGTCTTTGTGGTTAGGTTTCTTTTCCGTTCCGAGTTTTCGCACAGTCTCTTAAGCGTGTGGTGTCTAGTCTTGCATTTTCATCGTGTATTAGAAGCATATGTACGGACATGTCTTTAGAGGGTTAGAATTCCAAACAATGTCCATACTCCGATATTTCTTCGCGAGTCTGATCTGCTTACTCGCCACGACGATTGCCGCGGGCCAAGCCTCAGCTATCGTTATTGAGAGAAACTACGACAAAGATAAGGACCTTTCCACTGAACGACTTGGGCCTATCCCTCTCGCAAAAGACCATACCCTTTATCACAGTCTTGATTTTTCGCTTTTGCACCAATACCCAGGTGAAAAACGTACGCTGCCTAAAGAGATCAGCTTTGAGCTCGTTTCGGTAGTTAAGGCGCGACGCTTGAATACCGATCTGTACGTAGTATTCCTTGTCGATGGAAAACCTATTCACTTCAGTTCAAATCGATCGGCAATTCCTAACCCTGTGCCTGGGCGACTGTGGGTTGGCGAGAAAATGACTTTCGCGATTCCGTTTGAGCAATTCGTCAAAATTGTGGAGGCTAAAAAACTCGGAATCAAGATGGGCGAAGTCACTTTCGAGTTTGACGTTAAGGAAAGAGCCGCTCTGCTGGCTTTCCTGGATATCCTTCGGTCCATTTAGTGTCTCTGGCAAAATTAAGACCGTAAAAAATTAGGAGCCACGTGGCTGTTCAGGTTTGAGCTCGTTGAGGATTTCGGCGAATCTCTCTATATCTTCGCGCGTTCGTTCCATCGAGCGCCGGCTGTCTAAATACGCCGTCCATGTGGGAGTTTGAGTAAGGGCTTTGGTCGTATCTTCATCGAGCACCTGGGCCATCATTGCAATCAAATCGCTTACGACGCGAGTATGTTCAACCAGCGATTCGATTATTGAATACGCAAGCTGTGCTTGTTC
>JBKPQV010000249.1:0-6574 GCA_046734235.1 Acidobacteriota bacterium | reverse complement strand
CATCATCCGCAGCGAATGAATTCGTTCTATGCCTATAAGCCTTTCACTCATCAACACGTACCGGAGATTGAACAGGAACTCGATCGGGTTGGTGATTGGACTAGTGAGTTGGTTTTCATGACCCACTCCCTGCCAGTCTCGCGCGGAATTTTTGCTTCGATCTATGTTGAACTGAAAAAAGAACTAACCGAAGCGGAAGTCACCGGTATCTTCAGTGCATATTACCGCGATTCCTTTTTTGTCCGCCTCGTGAAGGGTTCTCCAGATATCAACTGGGTTAAGACCACAAATTTTTGCGATCTTGGTATTGCAGTTCGCGGCAAACAGGTGGTTATTTTTTCGGCGCTGGACAATCTTGTAAAAGGAGCAGCAGGCCAGGCGATACAAAATATGAATTTGATGTTTGGCCTGGAGGAAAAGACAGGATTGATGTTGGTAGGCACAAATCCTTAGCACAATTGGCCGACGAACTTTAGTTTGTCGGGTGTGGGAAAAGCGATCTTTCGATTTTCTGAGACGACAAACAAACTGAAGTTCATCTTACAAATGACGTTCACCCCTGCGCAAATCAAACCATTAATTGAAATGTCGGATCTTGAGAAGATCGACATTCGGGTTGGCACAATCGTCAGTGTTGAAGAGATCGCAAAGTCCGATAAGCTGATGAAGTTAACCGTTTCATTTGGAGATCACCAACGGACGATCGTCGCGGGTCTCAAAAATGAGCGAGCCAATCCAAAAGAGATTGAAGGATTGCAGGCACTCTTCGTCGTCAATCTAGCGCCACGAAAGATTCGCGGTGAGATTTCCGAAGGGATGCTTTTTGACATTGGGTTCGCCGATGGACTACTACCGGTCCTGGCGATCGCTGAGAAAAAGACCTCGGATGGAGCAAGGGCAGGATGACCGTGGAAATAACCTCGACCTTCACTGAAATTGCCGCGAGTGAAGATCAGTACCAACTCGCCACATATAAAAAGATGCCCATTGCCGCTGAGCGCGGCGATGGTGTCTGGATTTACACGAGCGCTGGTGAAAAATACCTGGACCTCTATGGCGGACATGCCGTTGCCGGAACTGGCCATTGTCACCCTCATGTTGTTAAGGCAATTCAGCAACAGTCAGAGAAGTTGTTGTTCTATTCAAATCTTGTCTATTCGGAAGCCCGTGCCCGGGCATCACAGAAGTTAGTATCAGTTGCACCTACGGAACTTACTAAGGCCTTTTTCTGCAACTCCGGCACAGAGGCCAATGAGAATGCAATGCGGATGGCGCGAATGTTCACCGGTCGCCAAAACATTATTACGTTTTCAGGGGGTTTCCACGGGCGAACAGCTGATGCAATCAGTGCCACGTTTCTTGGTAAGTATCGCGAGATCGGCAAACCAAATGTGCCAGGCCACATCGAAGCTGAGTTTGGCAATATTGCGGCAGTTGAAGAACTCGCAGACGAAACGATCGCCGCCATTATGCTCGAACCAATCCAATCGATGGCTGGAGTCCGGATGGCGCCGGCTTCGTTCTTCAGAGATCTACGCAGGCTATGTGACGAACGCGGGATAGTGCTGATTTACGACGAAGTGCAAACCGGTGTTGGACGCACGGGCGAATGGTTTTTTGCCGGCAGTGCTGCAGGCGATCGCGTGGTTCCGGATATCGTTACTCTTGCGAAAGCGCTTGGTAGTGGGGTTCCGGTTGGTGCGTGTCTGGTCACCAATGCAATTGCTGCCACAATCAAAGAGAACGATCTGGGAACAACGTTCGGAGGCGGAATGTTGGCAATGGCCTGTGTGACCGCAACGCTGGAAGCGATTGAAACCGATCGAATGCTCTCAAATGTAAAAGAAGTTGAAGCGCACTTGCGTGAGCGATTGAAAGAGGTGGAAGAAGTCGTCGCGGTTCATGGCAAGGGATTTTTGTTGGGTCTCGAATTCGCTGACAAAGCAGCGCCAATTCACAAAGCCCTGTTAGATCGAAAGATCATCACCGGCACTTCGAGCGATGCGCGCATCTTACGCTTATTGCCTCCGCTGTGCCTGCGAGTAGCAGAAGTCGATCTGTTTGTCGACGCACTGCAAGCCGCGCTGTCCGCGCAGGGCCAATCCTAAATGCTCAACTTTTTGACCACCCAGGACTTCGATCGCGCCACACTCGATCAACTCATCAAGTCGGCGCTGAGCTTTAAGAAGGGCGAGGACCAATCCAAACCGCTCCAGGGCGCATCGATCGCGCTGGTTTTCTTTAATCCCAGTTTGCGCACGCGCGCCTCGATGCAGGTGGGAATATACGAACTAGGCGGTAACGCCGTGGTACTTGAACCGGGCGGAACAAGTTGGACACTCGAACATCGCGAAGGCGCCGTTATGGATGGCGACAAAACCGAGCACATCGCGGAATTCGTACGTGTGTTGGAACGTTACTGTGTGGCTATCGGAGTCCGCACGTTCGCGGCGCTAAAAGATTGGAAAGATGAACGAACCGATCCCGTGTTACGTTCATTCGCCCGTTACGCGAATGTGCCGATCATAAATCTGGAATCAGCAATGCACCATCCGTGTCAGGCAATGGCCGATATGATGACCATCCGAGAAAAGCTTGGTAGTGAGCGGAAGCGCGTGGTCCTCACATGGGCGTGGCACCCGAAACCCCTTCCCATGGCGGTGCCCAATAGTTTCGCTTTGGCTGCGGCACAAATGGGTCACGACGTAGTAATTGCTCATCCCGACGGTTATCAACTTGACGACCAACTCATCAAGGAAGCAAGCGAACTAGCCAAGGCAGCCGGCGGCGATTTGAAAGTGGTCCACGACATCGACAGCGCCTTTGAAGGGGCCGATGTGATTTATGCGAAGAGCTGGGGCTCGAAACAGTTTTACGGAAACAGCGAGCAAGACATCGTGAATCGTTGGCAATATCGCAGCAAATGGATCGTAGACGATCAGAAGATGAATCGGACAAACGATGCGATTTTCATGCATTGCTTACCTGTTCGCAGAAATGTGATCGTGACCGATAGCGTTATCGATTCAACTGCGTCAGTGGTAATTGATGAAGCAGAAAATCGTCTGCATGTGCAGAAAGCGATTATGAGTTTAGTGCTTGGGGCTTAGTACTTTGTACTTTGTCTTTTGTGCTTAGTACACTTGTGCTCGATAGTTGCTTAACGTAAATCACTTAAAATCAAGCACTACGCACAAAGCTCCAAAACACTAACTACAAAGCACAAAGTTCTAAGTACAAAGCTCAAAGAACTAAGTACAAAGCACAACCAAGAGAAGCATGCCAGTAGACAATCAGCTCCGTCTCGATCTATTGCGCGAGGCTTTGCCTTACATTCAACGGTTTCAGGGGCAAACCTTTGTCGTCAAGCTCTCCGGTAAAGTCACGGAGAATTCTGAGAACCTCGCGTCGCTGGCCGAAGAGCTTGCACTGCTTCACCAGGTTGGGATCCGCATCAGCGTGGTGCACGGGGGTGGCAAGCAACTCAGCGAACTCGCCAAACAGTTGGGAGTTGAACAAACGATAATTGAGGGCCGTCGCGTTACCGATGATGCCACGCTCGAAATGGCCAAGATGGTGTTTGCAGGCAAGATCAATACTGACATTTTAGCTGCATTGCGCCAACGCGGGATTGAGGCTGTCGGCTTGTCTGGTGTAGACGGGAACATCGTCCACGCGGAACGCAGGCCACCGAAGGAAATTCTCAATCGTGAAACCGGTGAACGCGCTCAAGTGGACTTTGGGCACGTCGGAGATGTTGTCGAGATTAATTCTCGCTTGCTAACAGTGCTCCTCGACCATGGCTATCTTCCCGTAATCTCGTCGCTGGGGGCAGATGCTGAAGGAATGGTCTTCAACATTAATGCTGACACCATTGCAGCGGAGATTGCAGTTCAGCTCCGAGCTGAAAAGCTCATACTCCTGAGTGACGTTGATGGCATTTATCTGCGCACCGGCGACCCTGATTCAAAGTTGTCGCGCTTGACTATCGCCGAAGCGGACGAACTCATTAGCTCAGGAGCTGCTACCGGCGGAATGATTCCGAAGCTTCAAAGCATCACCACTCTATTGCGACGCGGCGTCCACAGTGCCCACGTAATCAGCGGAACAAACCGAAACGCACTCCTCTCTGAAATCTTTACCGACAAGGGCACGGGTACGATGCTAGTAAGCGAAGATTTCGATTTGATTCAACCTCAGCGATAGGTCCTATAGGTCATATAGGACCTATTTCTGTTCATTGTCGAGGCTCCTATCCGATCGGTGATTGCGGCAAATGCCTGTCGCGATCAAATGGTGGATCTTCGTGCTCCGGAATTTCATCATCCGGCCAATCCTGCGCCCACTTTTTACGTTGATCATCATCGGCGTAGTACTTCAGATAAATCAGGTTATCATCATCGCTTCCGCTGCCAGTCAGATCGATCATGAAGGCGTAACTCGGATTCTCAGGAAACAACACAGCTTCCTCTCGCAACCCATCGTTATAGAGATATTCATACAAAGCCCGATCGCTCAGGTGGTTCGTGTGCAGAAGATACGCACCCATCGTGGCCATTGTATCGATAGTTTCGGTCAGCTTACCTGGCAGTTGTTCATCGTTCAGTTCATCTGGTTCGGGCAATTCCAATCCGGAATTTTCGAGCAACTTGAAAAGACTAATTGGCTCGGCCATTTCATATTCCAGGACATGTCGCAAAAATTCTTCTTCGAGATCAGCTGGAACATCTTCAAGCGACATAGTACTGCCACCCAATTTCTTGATCTCTTCACGTAGCCTGGCGATTCGTTGGTCTTGATCGGGTTCTTCTGCGAATTGTGCGAGTGTCATTTTTGGCTCCTTAAGAATTTGAGAGGTTTAAGGTTTGAGGTGCCCGCGGAGTTAACTGAGGATACCTCCGTACGAAATGAATTTTCACGGTGAGATGAAGTGAGGGAATTCTGCGCTTAGGTAGAGGAAAAGTAAAGGATAGGGTGAATCGGATCTATAGGACGATAGGAATAGGAGCTATAAGACCAATAGGACCTATAATAATTGGTCCGATAGGTCTTATAGGTCCTATTCCTATTCGTCCTCTTGGTCCTATCCGTCCTATCCGTCCTATTTCCCGGGAGGAGGCGGCGCCGTAAACATCCCTAGATTTGCCAGCCCTATGCTTTCCTCAATCTCTGCCATCCTTCTAACCGCAGCCTCAAAGCCGTCTTCTCCAAAAATTTCTTCTTCAATTTCCTCGAATTGAACTGCGGCCTCATCCAATTCCTTCGCGCCTACCGTTGCCTTCCAGGCAGGGAAAACAATCGTATCTTCTATGGCGGCATGGTGCTCATACATTCGGACAAAAGACTCGAGCGCACTGATAAAAGAGGCCAGACTTGCGGTTGGGATTTTGTCTCCCTTTGTAATCGACATTATGTAATCGGTGATTTCTCTACCACGTGCGTGCTGGACCACCAACACATCCGCATAAACTGAAGCGGGATTCTGAACTTTTTTTACAGCGGGTAAGATAAAGGCTTCCTCGAGTCTTTTTTCGTGATAGTCCTCACCAAAAGCGCGAAAGAGCTGGGCAGTCTTTTCCAGTGTGTCAACCGGAACTGAATTTGGATCCTGTTTGAGCTTAGCTGCCGCCTCTTGATAAACGAGCAAAGCTCGACGCAGTATGCCGTGCTCGCGCATAAGATCCTCCGTAGCTGATACTTCTGAAGCAGCCTCGTCAGACGACAATTCGTCAGCTGGCTTGTTTTCCTTGTTTGTGGCTGTCCCGCTTCCCGTATTGCGGCAACCGGCCAGGACCACTCCGGCTCCCAATAACGAAACTCCTGTTATCAACTGTCGACGTGTTTGATCCACGATGTCTCCTCGCTTGAAAAGGCCAAAAAGATTATCAGAATTATTTTCTCCCTTTGATATTACTCCGACTGCGAAGTTAGACTAAGCATAATAATTCACTTACCGCTCCAGATTATGAACAACCTTGAGATTGCCAAACGATTCCACCGCCTCGCCGCATTAATGGAGGTGAGAGGCGATGATCCGTTTCGATTACGTTCATATCGGAACGCCGCTGAAGCGATTGAAGTCTGGCCAACTTCCCTGAAAGATATAGTCGAACAAGAAGGAGTCGACGGTCTGCAAACTATTCCTGGAGTAGGTAAGGCTATCGCTGGGAAAGTGGTCGAGTTGATTGAAAGAGGATCATTCGATGCCTGGGACCGGCTAACTGCTGAGACGCCAGAGTCCCTCCTCGAGTTACTTGAGGTGCCCGGAATCGGTCCAAAAACTGCGGCCCTCCTACATCAGAAGTTCAAAGTCTCATCGCGAGCTGACTTGAAGAAGTTTGTTGCGGGCGGCGGTCTGGAAATGGTCGATGGCATTGGCCCAAAGACTGCTGAAAGAATTAAGGAATCTCTCTGATCAAGAAGATGGATGAGGCGTTGCTAAACAATCGAATGCGTGATTGAATTAGCGCGCGCTTTTCTGCTGCAATTCTTACAAACAAATAAGGAGTCCCATGAGCAAAAAGATGAAGCGACGCGACTTCATGCGCAACAGCGCTGTCGCGGGTATCGCCAT
>JBKPQV010000248.1:0-12800 GCA_046734235.1 Acidobacteriota bacterium | reverse complement strand
CCAGCGATGTCAGCTTTGAGCGATGCGCAACTAACTGAATCGCCATCCAAACTGGGAGTAGCGCACCGACGCTATAACCGACGAGCTGGAGAATTTCGAGTGGATCTAGAGGCGACATGGAAAAGGCCTTTGGCCTTTGGTGTTTGGTCTTGGAACTAGCGAAGTCAATTATTCACCGTGTGCGGATTCCTTACAAGACCGGGCCCGGCACGGCAAGCGGAAAGCCTACGTGGAAGACCTTGTAAGAAGTGGAAGAAAGCGAAAGAAGATATCCGCCGATTGCGCAGATTTCTGTGAGAGTACTTCGCTAACTTCGTCAAAGTGATTCAAATCTGCGTAATCGGCGGATAGCTTCAGTTTTCAGTTAGCCGCGGTTGTTTTCGGCAATGGTGAGGTGAAAGTAATCTCGACGCGACGATTCTTAGCGCGATTCGCAAGGGTTGTATTGGGTGCGACAGGATTGGAAGCACCCATGCCATTTGCTTGAATCTTGGTCGGATCCACACCGGCCGTTTGGAACCGATCCGACAAAACGCGCGCTCGCTCTTGAGTCAGTTGCTGAAGAGAAACCTCATCACCTTTGTTATCGGTGTAGGCTTCGATCAGAAGCTGATAATCGGGATTGTTTGCCAGAAGAGCGGCAAGCGGTTCAAGTTTCGCGGCCGCTGAAGACGAGAGATTTGCCACGCGAGTACTACTCCAAATCGACTCTGGCAAAACTAAACGAAATCCCGTATTTGTCTCCTTAACACTTCCATACTTGGCCAGTGCTTGTTTAAGGCTGGCTTCCGCATTGCGCCTTTCAACCGCGCGTCGCTCGGCCTCGATACGAGCAGTTTCAGCCTGCTTCTCACCTTCAAATCGGGCGAGCTTGAGTTTCGCCGCGTCACCTTCAGCTCGAACTTGCGCAAGCTCATCGCGCAGCCGCGCAACCTCGACCCGCTTTTCCCGCAACTGATCATTAGCCAAGCCCGCTTCACGTTCTGCAGTTTCGCGAGCTCGTTGCTCCTTCTCCAGGGCGGCTCGAAGTTGATCCACGAGACGTTGAGATTCTTCCGCACTCCGTTCAGCTGAACGCACTGCGTCATCACGTCGCTTAATTTCTTCGCGGCGAAGACGTGCTGCCTTTCTTGCTATCGCCACTTCTTCTGCGCGTGCGCCAGATGAAGTTGCCTTACGAGCTTTCGCATCAATCTCAGCGGTTGGCTCGGCGAAGCGCCACGCCTTTTCGGCCGTCTGGAGTTCATCCTCCGCAAGTTGAAGCTCGTCCGGTGCATCCTGTGAGGCGCCTGCATACTTAGCTAGATTGATCGCTTGCCGTGCGCCTAAAAGTGAGACCGGTGTTTGCCGGTAGTCCTGATCTGCAACCTCAGGTACGCGGGCATCGCGAAAGTAATCACTCGAGTTTCCAATGTAGCGAACGTCTGCGGTTTCAATCTGACTGCCCGAGAGATGTTGAGGTGGCAAGTTCTCCATTACCACCATGCGGCTGGGAACCTTCATTAGGAAGTGAGGCTCAGCAGTCAGGATCATGGCGAATGTCTGAAGCGGTGTCGTGACATCAAGTTTTGAATCCACAAATGAACTACCGCTGCGTTTGATCTCGCCAAGGTTGTCCACATGTCCATCAGGAGAGATGGCCCAGAGGACATAGGTTGTATAGATACCGCCCAATTCTGAGGCGCGTGGCAGATCGTCGATGTTGAGTTCGACTCGGGTGCCGCGACGTCCGGCTCGCTTGACCTTTGCTTCACCCTTCAACCTCGGCAGCACCGTTGTGCCACGAAACTTTACAGTCACGGATTCATCGAGAGGGTACGTAATCGCAACCGTCTTGCGCTCAAAATCACTTTGTGCAAATGCAGTGACGGCGCTCAGGAGGCCGGTAATCAAAGCGATAGCCAAAACTCGGCAAAAACTTCGTAAAGTCATCACAACCTACTCCTGTTTACAACTTAAGCAATTTTGCGGAGAGATACGGAAAACGCTCACAAAGCTCCATAGCTCTTGATGCGGCAAACCAGCCGATTGTTGCCGAACGATGGGGAGAGGTCAAGAAGGATTGTTGGGGAGGAAGACTATTTTTCGTATGAAAAATGATTATTTCTTAGCAAGATCCCGCTGATATTTTGTCTTGCGGTAGGCCATTATCTGAACCACGAAAATTGAGAGGCCGGCAATTAAAAGTAGATGGACCCAGCCTTTTTGGTGCACAAGAAAGCGCAACACAAACCAGCCAATCACAAGGCCCGAAGCAATCCACCAAAGCATCTATTTTTTGAACCTGAGGATTCCTCTCAAGGAGCTTCGTTCAACTTGTAACCAACGCCACGAACAGTCAGGACATACCTTGGATTTTTCGGATCTGTTTCCAGCTTTTTGCGCAGCCGATTGATGTGCGGGTCTATGTTTCGTTGGTAACCCTCATAATCGGTGCTCCAAACACGATCCAATAACGCATTTCTAGACCAGGCGCGGCCAGGCTCCGAAGCTAGCAATTCAAGGATTTGAAATTCCAGCGGAGTCAGATCGATTCTGGATCCATCTCTAAGCACTTCGTGCCGCCGTTTATCAATTACCAGGTTGCCAACTTCGATTCTTTCGCCGTCGGACTCTTCCACCACAGCAACGCCACCGCGTCGCAATAGGGCCTCAACCCGATACTCCAGCTCACGCGGGCTAAACGGCTTTGCCAAATAGTCGTCGGCACCGGCCTCAAATCCCGCCACCTTGTCAGACAACGCGTCGAGCGCGGTCAAGAACAAAGCGGGTGTCTGTATGCCACGGTCGCGGACTCGCTTGAGTAGATCAAAGCCGGACATCCCTGGCATCGAGACATCAAAGATGAAGCAGTCAAACTTTCCGGCGAGTGCCGCTTCCAAAGCAGCTTGACCACTTTCACGCTCATCTACTTGAAAGCCCAGTCGACGGAAATACTCCGCCAGGAGCAGACGCATGTCCGTATCGTCGTCTGCTATCAACAGACGCTTACCAGCGTACTTGCTATTCACTTGTGCTTGCTGTCCCAAGTTTTTGATCCCGTCGGGGATGGATCCAGTTTCAATTCCAGATCGCATCGAAGTATAACTCAGTTTTTGTTGGACTAACGCTCAAAAAGCCGCGCTTTGCCATATCTCTATCTATAATGAGGGGGCAAAATAAGTCGCCTTGACGCAAATTGGCGGGGGTAAGTATAGTCTGTCCTTTAGAGCTTTGATCCGTCTTCTACCTTCCTTATAGCAACTGATCCGAGCTTTCCGCAACCAGAGATGCACGATCTTCGTCGACTCTTAAAGTACCTGAAACCTCACTGGGCAATTTTCTTTCTGGCAACAATAGCAATGGTGGTGGGCGCTTTCCTAGAGAGCGCGATCGGCGCACTGATTGTACCAATTTTTGATCAGGCCTTCGTCTCCACGACCGGCAACCGCACCGATACCCTTTTTGGCCTTCAACGGATCATCCCTGAAACACCATTCGGCGCGTGGCGAATGATTTCGATTCTGTTGATTGTGTTCACCCTGGCCAAAGGTATCGCTGAGTATCTTTCGACTTACCTGATGGCCCGCATCGGACAGTCGGCTGTCCTCAAACTCCGCCAGGATCTTTACAGCCATTTACTTGAGCAGTCCGCAACATTTTTCGAAAGACACCGGACAAACTATCTGGTGTCTCGTTTGGTTTCGAGTGCATCGGCTATCGAAACAGCTGTCTCCAGCACTTTCCGAGACATGTTGCGCGAGAGTTTTACGCTCATTGCATTTTTGGGAGCGTCTTTTTATTACAGCTGGAGAATGACCCTGGGCTCGTTGGCTATCGCCCCAATCATAGCCGTCCTGACTGCAAAGTTCGGCAGTGCGTTACGGAATCTCGCAAGAGAAAACTTTGAAGGAATTAAGCAACTAACAGATACGGCACAAGAAGCATTGGCAAACCAGGGCATCGTGAAGGCATACCGAGCAGAAAAGCGCGAATCGCTGCGTTTCACCGAAGTCGCGAAGAAGATCGTGAGAGCTAACCTTCGCAGCGCGAGTATTGCTGGTGCTGCACCACCAACGATTGAGATGATTGGAATCGTCTTCGTCGTTCTGCTTCTTTTCTTTGGCCAACGCGAAATTCTGGCTGGTCGAATGAACACCGCGCAGTTTATTACGTTCCTCTTCTTTCTCTTTCGTAGTTACGATCCGATGCGAAAGCTTTCCCGGTTACAAAACAGCATGGAGCAAGCATTGGCTGCAGCCCATCACGTCTGGGAAGTGATGGATGAACAAGCAGCATTGGTCGAGAAACCCAATGCTACGAGACTCGCACCGCTTAAAGCTCAGATTGAACTCCGCGCGGTTTTCTTTGGTTATGCGAATGAGTCACGTTCCGTATTGAACGGAATTGACTTGAACATACCTGCGGGAACCATGGTCGCGCTTGTTGGAGAGTCGGGTGGCGGAAAGTCGACGCTCACAAAACTCTTGCCTCGGTTTCATGACCCGAGATCCGGGGGCGTTTACTGGGACGGTATCGATTTGCGTGAAGCCACGATATCAAGTCTGCGCAAACAGATTGCGCTCGTGACACAGGAAACGGTTTTGTTCAACGACACAGTGCGTCACAATATCGCATACGGTAAGCCAGAAGCGACTCAGGCGGAGGTTGAAGAGGCTGCGCGAATCGCATTTGCCCACGACTTCATTAGCGAAATGCCAAACGGCTACGATACGATTGTCGGCGAACGCGGCGTCTTCCTTTCCGGAGGTCAGCGTCAACGCCTTGCGATTGCTCGTGCCGTTCTGGTAAATGCTCCAGTACTCATCCTCGATGAGGCGACCTCGGCCCTCGATGCAGAGTCGGAGCGATTGGTACAAAGAGCTATAGCTAATTTGGTTCGGGATCGTACAACAATAGTTATCGCTCATCGTTTGTCGACGGTGAGACGTGCGAACGTCATAGTCGTCATGGAACGCGGCCGGATTATTGAAACCGGCACACATGCCGAACTGTTAGCTAAAGACGGTCAATATAAGAAGCTCTACGAACTTCAGTTTGCGGATGAGGAAGAACAGTTGGTTGCAACTGGGACAAGCTAAAGACTCCTATGAAATCAATGACCGGTTACGGTAAGGGAATGGTTAACGGAGACGACTTCTCTGTCTCTGTCGATCTTAAGACTGTCAACAATCGCTTCCTCGACATTCATCTACGCGTTGGGGGCGAGTTGTCGTCCCTCGAGCCAGCGATCAAAAGACGCATTAGCTCGCGCCTTTCACGTGGACGAGTTGACGTCACGATCAGCATGGAACGCACTGCGCAAGTGGCTTATGAACTAAATCGACCACTGATTGCGGGCTACATCACTGCACTAAAGCAGATGCAGCAGGATTTTGAAATCGGCGGTGAACTCGACATCAATGTCCTTGCCCGCGTACCGGGCGCGCTGCAACCGGCTCGCAACGGAATCGATGAACGCATGATTAGTGCGCTCGAAAGTGCAATCGATCAGGCACTCGACGAATTAGAAAGGATGCGTCAACAGGAAGGCGAAGCGCTCAAAAAAGAACTTCGGGATCGAGTTGAAAAGATCGAGTCTCTCGTTCCTACCATTGAGAGCGCTGCCGCAGGTTTAGCAGACGCGTACCGCCTTCGCCTCCAGAAGCGCATTGGGGAGTTGTTGAATCGCGGCGGACAGGTTGTGGAGATCGATCCGGCACGTTTGGCCCAGGAGGTAGCCTACCTTGCCGATCGTTCAGACGTAAGCGAGGAAATGGTCCGGCTAAAGAGTCACCTGGCCCAGTTTCAAGAAGCTTTGGATTCACAAGGCGAGACTGGCAAGATGCTCGATTTCTTGTTACAAGAATTGAACCGGGAAGCCAACACGACGCTTTCAAAGTCGACTGACCTACAAATCAAAGAAGCCGGATTGGCGATAAAAGCAGAAGTCGAAAAACTTCGCGAACAAGTCCAGAATGTCGAGTAAAGCGACGGACATCAAGTCCAAGATCCAGCCAGCAAAGGCCTCACGACGCGGCATCCTCTACGTGGTTAGCTCTCCATCAGGGGGAGGCAAAGGTACGTTGATTCGCCGCGTGCTGGAAGTTATGCCCGATCTTAGCTATTCTGTCTCGTACACCACTCGCGCGCCGCGTAACGGAGAAGTTAATGGCCGCGAGTATTTTTTTGTAGACCGCCAGCGTTTTCAGGAAATGGTTGCGGCGGGAGACTTTCTCGAGTGGGCCAATGTGCATGGCCACCTTTATGGTACGGCGCGTTCACAGGTTACTCGGGAAGTTGCAGCCGGAACTGACATTATTCTCGAAGTTGATGTTCAAGGGGCAGCTAGTGTTAAAGAGTTGGACGGCCTCGACTCGGTGAGCATTTTCATCTTGCCGCCGTCGTTGGAGACTCTTAAGGAACGTTTACTGGCACGTGGAACCGATAGCCAGGAGCAGTTGGATGTACGACTCCGAAAGGCTCCTGAAGAACTTAGCCAGTATGTGACGTTTGATTACATTATTTTTAACGATCAGATCGATCGCGCCGCAGCTCAACTGGCAGCCATCGTTTCCGCCGAGCGAGCGCGTCGTGCACGTCAGGAACCTTTGATTCGCGACGTGATAGAAAAATTCAAAGCTAATTAGTGTTTAGAAGGAGCAACAAATCAAGAAATGCCAACCGCAATAGCAGAGATTGACAACGCAATAGACGGAGCGGAGACACCAGAGGTCGATTCAAAGTATCGCCTCATCATCCTTGCCGCTAAGAGAAGCAAACAACTTCAGCGTGGAGCACAGCCACGAATCGAGATTGACCCTCAAAAACATAAACCCACACGCATTGCTTTGGAAGAAGTGATTCGGGGCCGGGTGCACTTCAGTATCAAAGACGAGGGACTCAAGAACCCAGCAGAATAGGACTAAATAAACCCACAAGGACTAATAGGAATAGGACCTATAAGACCAATATGACCTATAGAAAAATAGGTCCGGTTGGTCCTATAGGTCCTATTCCTATGGGTCGTATAGGTCCAATTGGTCCTATTTTCACATCCCCTTGTAATCCGGACCACCACCGCCTTCCGGCGTTACCCAATTGATTATTTGGTAGGGATCCATGATGTCGCACGTCTTACAGTGCACACAGTTGGAGAAGTTGATCTGTAGCTTTCGTTTTCCGGTTCCACCCTCATCTACCATTTCGTAAACAGCCGCCGGACAAAATCGCTGGCACGGATTTCCATATTCTTCTACACATCTTGTCGAACAAATGTTTGTGTCGAGCACATGAAGATGTGCGGGTTGGTCCTCGTCATGGCCCACGGCCGCGTGGTATACGTCGGTCACTTTGTTAAATGTCAGCTTGCCATCGAAACGTAAACCGTCGTAACGCTGCTCGAGTTTGTCGCCTCGATAGCCGTACGAGGAAAGTTTCTTCATTTCCTGATGACCAGCAACGGCCTTGTCGCGATCAAACAACCCCCAGGCTCTTCCGCCCGTAAAAAATTGAAGACCCGTGTTAACCATCCCTAACCAACGGCCGTGTTTGAAACCCGCGTGGAAATTCCTGACCTTCTTTAACTCTGGAATGATCCAACTCTCGCTGACTATTCGCTCATAACTTTGCAGTTGCTTCGCTGAAAAATCATTTGCGATAAGCGCTTCGAAGATAGCCTCGGCCGCAAGCATCCCACTCTTAATCGCCGAGTGAATTCCTTTCAGTCGTTGCGAGTTTAAGAAACCAGCACAATCACCAACCAGTAGTACGCCATCGGCGTACATTTTCGGCATGGCGAAATAGCCTCCTGCAGCAATTGTCTTTGCGCCGTACCGGATCATTTTTCCGCCTTCGAGCAGTTTCGCTATGTACGGATGTGTTTTATAACGCTGAAACTCTGCATGGGGGTCAATGAGCGGATCTTTGTAGTCTAAGCCTGTCACATACCCAATGTTGATGATGTTGTTCTGCATTCCATAAATCCAACCACCACCATAAGTCTGAGAGTCTGAAGGGAATCCCAACGTATGAGTCACTCTACCCGCCGGATAGCGATTATCGGGCAATTCCCAGAGTTCCTTTACGCCAATACTGTATACCTGTGGTTCGCGACCTTCGTCGAGACCAAGACGTTGGACCAATTGCTTCGTGAGTGAACCTCGTGGTCCTTCACCGAGAATCGTGATCTTGGCTTTCAGATCCACTCCGGGTTCAAAATTAGCTTTCCGCTTCCCTTCCTTATCGATTCCCTTATCACCAGTTCGCACACCCAATACCCTATCGTTTTCGTCGTAGAGGAGATCGGCACCCGGAAACTCTGGGAAGATATTGACTCCCACCTCTTCACATTTTTCCCCCAACCAGGCTGTGAGCCGGTTTAGCGAGACAATGTAATAATCGTGATTCTTTAATGGTGGCGGAATAATCGGAGACTTAATGGCTAGTTTTGAAGTTAGATAAAGGAATGAATCTTCCTTTACGGGGGATTCAAGCGGCGCCCCCTGTTCAATAAAGTCAGGGATTAACTCTTTCAACGCTTTCGGATCCATGACGGCGCCAGAGAGAATGTGCGCACCAACAGTGGCGCCCTTCTCGATCACTGCGATCTCAATATCTTCGAGGGGCTCGCCTTTCTGCGTGCCTTTTGAGATCTCCTCGTTGTAATTCTTCACCAAACGAGCCAGGTGATATGCGCTACTTAAATTCGCTGGACCAGCCCCAACAAATACAACATCAAAATCTAAAGTTTCTCGATCCATTAAGCGACCTCTAAAAGGTTTTCTAAAAATGAATGGCCATTCAGTCGCTGAGTATAGTGGCAAGCAGTTCCGGGATCAAAATGGAACCTTCTAGACACCACAAGCTATAGCTTCGTGGAGACTCCCCGAACTGGGGGCCGTACCCCTAGCTAAGAAATTGAAACTCCACGAAGCTAAAGCTTGTGGTGTCCGACAATCGGACTCGTGTAAACTCTTCGACATTCGAAGCAATTTAACCTCTTTGAATCCCATGGAGGCTTATTAGCAATGACCCGCAGGCTCAGACCCCTACTTGTTGGAATCATTGTGATTGTTCTATCAGTCAATTCCACGATTCTCGCTTGTGGCCCATTCTCGATGGAAGCTGTTTTCATCTATACCGTTCACCCATCATACCCATTAGAAAACTTTGCCCGCGGTGAAATTGGTATGGTTCAACCTAGTTACGCCCGCTCATATCTCTATGTTGCTTATCGCTATCTTTCAAATGCCCCTCTCACTGGCAAGCAACAAAAAGAAATGACGCAACTTTGGGATGAAAGACTCAATAACCCTTACGGTTCAAGTGACGGTGAGTGGGTTAAAAGCTGGCTCGAGGCCCGACAAAAAGTTCCCGGTGTTAATGAAACCAAGCTTGATGTATTTCGAAATCGCGAAAAGCCAAACGAATACGAGTCGTACATCAATTGCCGGGAAGACTCTTTTGCTAACGCAGTTGCCACGTTGAACGAGCGGATCAAGAAGTATGGTGCTGATAGCGCCGCTATTCGAACCTGGATTGAAGGGCAGGACCAGGTTTTCACCAACTGTTCCGAGGGTCAACATATTCCCGCCCCTTTGAGTTCTAACGACGATCCACTTGCCCAAGCAGATCGGAATTATCAAATCGCGGCTGCTAACTTTTATGCGACTAATTTTGATGAAGCTAGAAAAGGATTTGAAGCGATTGGAAACGATCAATCTTCACCCTGGCATTTGTCTGCTCCCTATCTAGTAGCCCGAACTTTAGTTCGAAAAGCAAGCCTCGGCCCGGAAGACAAACAGGCATCGACATTTGCTGAAGCGGAAAATCAGCTAAAGACAGTTATTGGGGATAAAAAACTCTCAGCAACTCTTGCTGCCGCTCATCGATTACTCGATCTGGTTCGACTTCGTTTACATCCGGAAGAACGACTTCATGAACTCGCTCTCGTGTTAGCAGATAAAAACTACAGCGGGGAGCTCAAACAAAGTCTATGGGATTACACTATCTTGCTCGATAAAGCTCTCGAGCCTGAAGACCCAGCAAAGGCGACTATTGCCAAAGAGGGCTTACGCACTGATGATCTTACTGATTGGATTGCAACACTACAGGGTAATTCGAATGAAGATCGCGAACACGCCATCTCGCGTTGGCAAAAAACTAAGGCTGTTACCTGGCTAGTCGCTATCCTCTCAAAAATCGATGCAAAACATTCTCAGGCAGGAGATTTTGTTCGTGAGGCTTTGAACGTCAAATCAAATTCACCAGCATTTGCCTCAGCTCGTTTCCACGCAGTTCGTCTTTTGCTGGACTTTGGTAAAGACGATGAGGCTCGCACTCAGTTAGATCAGCTACTCAAAAACAATCGCAGCCAATTCGATGCGTCGTCTCTAAATCTGTTAATCGGTGCGCGAATGATGGCTGCAACAAGCCTTTCAGACTTCCTCAGTCATGCACCAAGGATTCCTGCCGCACTGAGCTGGAATGACGATGGAAGAGAAACTCCATCTGAGGCATCAGACGTAGATGAGCGGAATAAATCGCTGATTGGCAAGCCACTGTTCGATAACGACGCTGCCCGGATACTAAACACTCAAATGCCGCTCGCCCTACTAAAGGAAGCCACAAAGAGTGAGTCGTTGCCAATTCATTTAAGGCGCGACGTCGCACAGGCAACCTGGATTCGCGCAGTGTTACTCGGAAACTTTCAAACCGCGGACGAACTGGTGCCAACTCTAAAAATTCTGGTCCCGGAAATGACTGCTGGCCTCAACGATTACCTCAAAGCAATCAAACCTGAAGACAAAAAGTTTTCTGCGCTTTACACATGGCTTAAGTTCCCCGGCATGGAGCCAGTGGTGGATATGGGAATAGGTCGTGAAGGTGGACTCAACCAACAAGATAGCTATCGTGACAATTGGTGGTGCGCGGCTTCAATGGCCCCTCCGCCAGAAGGCGTAGCTGAGGAAGAAGGGATCGCTTCATTTACATCAAGCACTATTCACGGTCCTCAATTTCTAACTGAGGCGCAGCAAAAACTAGGACAAAAAGAATGGACTAGTTTGAATAGTTTGGGCACGATGCCAAACTATTTGTCCAAATTGATGGTCCAGTGGGCTGCGCAAAGTCCGACTGACCCGAGCGTGCCGGAAGCACTGCACCTCGCCGTAAACGCAACCAGATACGGGTGTGGAGACAAGGAAACGGGCCGATGGTCGAAGGCAGCATTCGACACACTACATCGCAGATACCCCAACACTACCTGGGCGAAAAGGACAAAATATTGGTTTAAGGAGTAGAAGGTTGAAAGAACAAGCAGGCACTGCAGAACAATTCGAATTCACTAATCACCTCATTAATGAAAGTAGTCCTTACCTGCTCCAACATGCCCATAACCCTGTGAACTGGTATCCCTGGAGTCAGGAAGCTTTTGCGCTGGCTAAGGCTGAAAACAAACCTGTGCTACTTAGCATTGGCTACTCAGCTTGCCATTGGTGTCACGTGATGGCCCATGAGTCGTTTGAAGACGAAATGATCGCGGAGCTCATGAACGAAAACTTTGTAAACATCAAAGTCGATCGTGAGGAAAGACCAGATCTAGATCAGATCTATATGAGCGCGGTTCAGATGATGACGCATCACGGGGGCTGGCCGATGACAGTCTTTCTTACACCCGATGCTGTTCCGTTTTACGGGGGAACTTATTTTCCACCACAGGATCGTTACAACATGCCTGGCTTCCCCCGAGTGTTGATAAGCGTTGCCGAGGCTTATCGCGATCGTCAATCTGACATCGCCGAAACCTCCCACACATTACTACAGGAACTGCGCCGGCTTAGCTCAAGCGGTGGTTCCGACAATCCAATCGAAATCGAACTCCTCGATGCGGCTTACGTTGGAATAACCAAAACCTACGATCCAGTTAATGGTGGTTTTGGCAATGCCCCAAAGTTTCCTCCGGCCATGACGTTGGAGTTTTTGTTACGCACTCATCTACGAAACGGCAATAAACAGGCACTCGAAATTGTCCGTCATACAGCCGAAAACATGGCCAGAGGTGGCATGTACGACCAACTTGGCGGGGGCTTCCATCGTTATTCAACCGACGCGAGATGGTTAGTTCCGCATTTCGAAAAAATGCTTTACGACAATGCCCTGCTTTCCCGAGTGTATCTGCATTACTTTCAGGTCGGCAGAGACTCGCTGGCCAAAGACACTACTGAAGGCATCCTCGATTATGTCTTGCGAGAGATGACTCACCCTCAAGGAGGTTTCTACTCGACCCAAGATGCCGATTCGGAAGGTCACGAAGGTAAGTTTTTTGTTTGGGATCTTAGCGAAGTTAGATCGTTACTTGGTGAAACCGACGCGGCCATTTTCAATACCTATTACGACATTACTGAAGGCGGAAATTTTGAAGGCAAGAATATTCCAAATATCAAACGATCGCTCGATGAGGTAGCGACGCACCTTAGTCTTGATGGGGACGCAATTGTTTCATCGCTCGCGAAAAGCAAAGCCACTTTGTTTGCGGCACGTGAACAGAGAATTAAGCCAGATCGTGACGAAAAGATTCTGACGGCATGGAATGGATTGATGCTCGCCAGTTTTGCCGAGGCAGGCGTAGTGCTCAACCGGCTCGATTACACCCAGGCCGCAAGAAAAAATGCTGCTTTTGTATTATCAAATCTTAAGCGGGAGGGGTTTCTTTTGCGCACATGGAAGGACGGAACTGCAAAATTCAATGCTTACTTGGAAGACTATGCTTTCCTCGCCGAAGGCTTGTTAACGCTGTTTGAAACTACTGGAGAGATCCA
>JBKPQV010000247.1:0-5318 GCA_046734235.1 Acidobacteriota bacterium | reverse complement strand
AAATCTACTTTTGGCAGTTTTCAACTTGTTCCCAGGATATCCGCTGGACGGTGGTCGAGTGATGCGCGCGATCATTTGGCGGCGTAGCGGAGATATTCGTGAGGCGACACGAATGTCCGGCATTTGCGGAATGCTTATAGCCGCGATTTTGATCATCTTTGGCGTTTACATGGTTGTAGCGCCCAATTTTCGATCTTATTTCATGGGTTTCTGGTCAGTTCTAGTTGGCTTGTTTCTGTTCGATGCTGCTTATGGGGTGGTCCGACATACGCGGATACATATGCAGCATGTGGTGAGCGAAGCAATGTCGGCTCCGTTTTCAATCGAACCGGATTTGCTGATCAGTAAGTTGATCGACTCTGTTCTACCGCTTCATCGTCAAGTTGCATTTCCAGTAGCTCTTGATCGCCGTCTTCACGGAATTCTCGCGCTCGAAGATCTGAAGGCATTACCGCGTGAACGCTGGCACCAGACAAAAGCGGTTGATGTGATGCGTCCAATCGGGCCCAGGTTTTTTGTCGAACCAAATGCGACCCTTGCTTATGCGCGTGAACTTATGAAACGAAATGGAGTTGGATCGCTAGCGGTCGTTGCAAAAAATGGTGACCTGGTCGGATTTCTTCAGAACGGTACCTTCAAAAAGAAAAGACGAGCGCGAGGCACGCGATAAGCCCTGCCAAAGCCGGGAAACGATCCGGCAAGCGACAAGTATCTGTGAATATTCTCCTGTAAACCCTCACAAATATCAGGCCATTGCCAGCCGACAGTATTTTCCGCGATAATCCGAACAGAATTGTAATTCCGGTCCCCGAAGGAACACTATATGTTGGCCGTTCTGGGCGCGCTCTTTGCCAACGCATTAATAGCAGTATTGAAGTTGGGAGCAGCGTTGATTACTGGTTCGTCCGGGATGATGGCTGAAGCGCTTCATTCGATTGCTGATACCACCAATCAGGTCTTTCTACTACTGGGTCTTCGATTCTATAAACGACCAGCATCCGACAAGCACCCTTTTGGCTTCGGAAAAGAGAGGTTTTTCTGGTCTTTTATAGCTGCCATTTTCATTTTCGGCGTCGGCGCAACGTACGCGATTTATGAAGGGATCGCTAAATTAGCGCATCCCCATCCGCCGACGCACCTGAAATGGGCTTACATAGTGCTGGCAGTTTCTTTTGTACTTGAAGCTGCGTCGATCACTTTGGCGATCTACCAGGAAGTAAAAGAAGCTCATCACGAAGGAATGACGTTTTCTGAATATCTTCGCGAGTCAAAAGATCCGACAGCGAAGACGGTGCTCTTTGAAGATAGCGCGGCGTTGTTAGGTATTGTGATCGCTTTTACAGGACTGCTGCTAACTGACTATCAAGTGGGTGGCAGTGCTGGTGCCTACTGGGACGGTGTCGCCTCAATCACTATTGGTCTGGTATTGGCAATCGTTGCTTTTGTGTTGGCCAGGTCGTCGCGAGGCTTGCTCCTGGGTGAATCTGCCAGCCCGAAGACGATCGAGGCTATCAAGCAGGCGATTGAAAGTCATCCCAACGTCGATAGAGTTGTTGAGTTGTTAACGATGCACCTGGCACCTAAACAGATCTTGATAAACGCTCACGTCAAGATTCGCCAGGGGTTATTAACCGAAGATATTGAACGGACGGTTTTGGAAGTTGAGGATCGAATTAAACAAGCTGAGCCTAAAGTTGAAATGATCTTTTTAGAAGCGGCTCGTGGTTAATTCGTCGCAAACTTCCAGGGACGGTAATAGAACAAGGGGAATTCTGGCGCGGGTTGGAGAAACTAACTTGTCACTGTTACGCCGCGATCGAGTTCATACAAGAAAGATATGTTACTGCTACTACCATACACTGAGTATTTAAGGCGCATCGGTGAGCCGCGCAATATCGCGGACATCGTTTTCGTCTTTTTACTTGTGTATGGAGTGCTAAAGCTCCTGCGCGGTACACGCGCCGCGCCGATGGCAGCAGGAATCGGCGTTCTGGTTTTCTTCTACTGGCTTTCCCAAAAACAAGATTTAGCCACCCTCGAATTTGTTCTAAGTAATGGACTGTTCTACATCGGAATAGCCATTATCGTTCTCTTTCAGTCAGAAATTCGCCAGGCGCTGATAACATTTGGGAATCGTTTTCGCATGCCCCTAACGCGGGCGCACCGAGGACAGTTTGGCGAAGGTATTTACGACGAAGTAATTCTTGCGGCCACTACCCTGGCTTCTACTAAGACGGGTGCGCTTATCGTCATTGAACGTAATGTTGGTCTGAAAAATGTAACCGATGGCGGCGTGAAGCTGGATGCTGAACTTAGTTACGACTTACTTGTGAGTATTTTCAATCCGGCAAGTCCACTCCACGACGGCGCAGTAGTCATCCGACGCCATCGTATTGCCGCGGCGTCATGCTTCCTCCCACTAACACTTAATCCCAGACTTTCCAAAGATCTCGGTACTCGCCATCGAGCTGCAATAGGTGTAACTGAAGATACGGATGCGGTAGCCGTTGTCGTCTCAGAAGAGACCGGGTTGATTTCGTTTGTTCAAGCCGGCGATATCAAGCGTGGCTATGATGCAACAAGATTGCGTGAAGCCATTTTGTCGGCTTTGGAAGCAAAGCCAAAAGAATCGGCCAAGGTTGCTGAGCCGGAAGGTGAGACTGAAGAAATAGCATCGATTTGAAGATTTTCTTCGCGCATCAAATATGCCGTTTCAAGACGTAGATGAAGTCTCAGTAGAGCAGACCCGGGCTCCTAGCGGTGTCGAAAGGATTCTGCGCAAGACATTCGTTGAAGACTGGAGCCTTAAACTGCTATCGCTTTCAATAACGCTGGTCTTGTGGTTACTGGTAACAAGTCAAAATCAGCCAGTTAACACGCACGTAAATGTTCAATTGAATTTCATCAGGCCGCAGTCTCTAGAGATCAGTAACGATCCACCAAAAGTCATCGACGTCGAACTATCCGGCAGTCGGAACAAGCTGGATCACCTGAGTGCACCAGACTTAATCGCCACTTTAGATATCACAGACTTACGCGCAGGTGAACGCATGCTGAGGCTTTCGGAGCGGGCTCAGTTATCTCTGCCACACGGTATCAAGGTCCTCAATTTCACCCCGGCCTCGATTCCGGTTCGCCTTGAAGAGATCATAGAAAAGGAACTTAAAGTGGAGCCGCGAGTTGAGGGCAAGCTGGCGGACGGCTTCGAGGTCTACTCGACTAGTGTTAGTCAGCCGACAGTAACTGTGCGTGGACCGGCAAGTCGTCTAAATGCGCTTGAGAAGGCGCCGACGGAAACGATCTGGTTGGCGGGTCAGAAAGACTCGTTCAGCGCATCCGTTTCTGTTGATCTGTCCGATCCCAAGGTCGAAATACTGGATGGTCCCGTTAAAGTTCAACTGGAAATCGGAGAGAAACGGAGCGAAAAGATTTTTGCGAACGTTCCCGTCGAGAGTACTGCCGGGGGCGTTTCACCCGATAAGGCTAGCGTTACGGTTTTTGGAACAGCACGCGATCTAGGAGCTTTGAAGAGTGAAGACATTAAGATTGTTCTTAACGATTCTCTTGAGCCCCGACTCGAAGTTCCCACAGCGTTTCAAGGACGAGTAACACTAAAATCCTTATCTCCAAGTAAGTTCAGCCAAGCAAAATAGGAACCTACTTCCGATTAAACATGAAGGCTCTTTTCGGTACTGACGGCATCCGTGGTGAAGCGGGTAACTTTCCTTTAGATATTCCAACCGTTCGCATTATTGGTTCTTCACTGGCGAACCACCTCAAAGCAAACGCAAGGGAGCCGTCTTTGATAATCGGACGTGATACTCGCGAGTCAGGCGCGTGGCTCGAACAAGCGTTAGTTGAAGGTGCTGCAAGCAACGGCGCTAGATGTTTGTCAGCCGGTGTTATTACAACGCCGGGCGTCGCTTACTTGACTCGTCTCAAGCAGGCAGATGCCGGCGTCGTAATTAGCGCCTCACACAATCCTTACCATGACAATGGAATCAAGATATTTGCTCCTTCAGGTAAGAAGATTGCCGATGCTGTCGAACGCCAAATTGAAGCTGACATCTTTGCCGCCGGACAGGAAGCGCGCAATCAGCTCGAAACTTCTGCGCATTCGAATTCGGAAACAGAAAAGCAACTCCAGTCAGAGTATCTAAGCTTTCTCACCAATGAAATTGGCGCTGGCCTGAAATTTAATTCGTTGCGGATTGTTTTGGATTGTGCGAATGGCGCAAGTTCGGATTTAGCCCCAAGACTTTTTGAAAGCCTCGGCGCGCAAGTCGTACCAATTAACTCATCTCCAGATGGTCGAAACATAAATCTGAATTGCGGCTCGCTTCATATTGAATCGCTGCAGGAGAAAGTCGTTACTGAAAAAGCAGATCTGGGAATTGCATTCGACGGAGATGCGGACCGTGCGTTGTTTGTTGATTGCAACGGCAAATTTGTTGACGGCGATGCAGCGTTATGGGTTTTGTCTAATCAATTGCAGAGCCAGGGGCAGTTGAAAGGAAATTTTGTTGTGGCGACGGTGATGAGCAATATCGGATTAGAGATAGCGCTTCGTTCACGCGGCGTGGATTTAGTTCGAGCTAATGTGGGCGATAAGTATGTCCTCGAAGAATTACTGAAGCGCGAGGGAAGCCTTGGAGGTGAGCAATCGGGTCACATCATCATGCCTTCATTAAGTCTGGCCGGTGATGGAATGATCACCGCGCTTTGCCTATTGCGGGCGATGATTGATGCTGACAAATCACTGGCAGATTTGACCTCAGGATTTCACCAATATCCGCAGATTTTGGTGAATGTTCGGGTGCGTGAAAAGGTACCTTTTGAGAGTTTGCCGGAGGTTCAAAAGGCAGTCGCTGAGGTTGAGGAATGCCTTTCGCAGAATGGAAGGTTGCTCCTGCGCTATTCAGGAACGGAGCTGCTGGCGCGGGTCATGATTGAGGGCGAAAACCAAAGCGAGATCAACGGCTACGCTGAGAAAATTGCGAGTCAGATCCGAGCTGAAATCGGGGTGTAGTTTCGCCTTACGGTGAAATTTCTACACTCGATGCTGAGAAAAATCTACACAGCAAATCGCCTTGAGTCGCATGCAAGATCCACTGCTTCGTGACCCTTCTCTCATTTATCAAAGCAAACTCAACACAACTGATCCTTCACCAAAAACTGTCTTGCACGGCACGGGCGTTGCGATGTATATTGTGGGGCAAGAGAGACGGTTGGTGGATCCTCCGTCTCAAGTGGTTGCTGGGGTGAGGACAGTAACCACGAATATGGATGGGCGCGACGCACTCCCACGTATGTCGCGC
>JBKPQV010000246.1:0-9789 GCA_046734235.1 Acidobacteriota bacterium | reverse complement strand
ATAAAACTGAGCGACGCACAACTTGCGCTCGCCCGGAGTTATGGGATTGCTAGTTGGCCCAGGTTAGTTCAAACGTGCAATATCATCGACGCCATTTGGAAAAATGACATTGCTACTATTCGGGAGATGGCCACGAAGTTTCCGGCTCTCATTCATGAGAACGCGCGTGGCACAAAGAACTGCAATTGGGGCCCACCGATGAGCTATGCCGCCAACATCGGCCGTGACGAAATAATTGGAATGCTTCACGAAATGGGCGCAAAGGATCATGCTAAGGCGCTGGATCGAGCAACCCTTCAAAGTAAGATTGAAACTGCGCGAATGATCCACAACCTGATGGGAAAACCCAGACCGCCGAAAGACTGCCTGGGAGGCGCTGCATATACGTTGAGTGCGTCAGGAACGGCTTTAATGTTTGAATTGGGCGCGTCAGTCGTCGACCTATCAGGCAATAGACTTGCACCAGTTGACATCGTTCTTGAAAGCGACGCTCGGAACCCCTCCGCAAAACACGCGATTCTCGAAATGTATGTTCAGCATGGGCTTGTATTACCGGACACTCCGACTATGGCCCTTCACCGAGGCCGAATCGATCTTCTTGAAAGACACCTACAAAGAGATCCACACCTACTCACTCGAACTTTTACTCACGAAGAGATCTATCCACCTGAGTTCGCGTGTCACAGTGAAATCGATGCAACCCAGGGAACACCGCTGGCTGGAACTACGTTACTTCACCTCTGCGCTGATTACGACGAGCTCGAAATTGCCCGTTGGCTGCTTGAAAAAGGAATGAATGTCGATGAGCGCGCAGCTGTCGACGCTGAAGGCTTCGGCGGATACACGGCATTGTTCGGGACAGTTGTCTCTCAGCCAAACTTTTGGATGAATCTGCTACATCAGGAACAGACCGCGCCACTCACAAAGTTGTTACTCGAGCATGGTGCTAACCCAAATGCACGCGGTTCCGTAAAGAAACAGCTGCACCCGGGTTACGCTCCGAAGTACGACACAAAGCCATACGAATATCGCAACGTTACCGCGCTATCGTGGGGTCGACAGTTTCACGCAAAGGTATTTGTTAGCGAACCGGCGATGAAACTGATTGAAGAGGCTGGAGGCGTTGAGTAAACGGCAAGACTTGCATTGTAATAAGGGACGAGAACAGAAGATATCCACCGATTACGCAGATTTCGCCGATTCAATCACGTTATGGAAATCATTCAGCCTGTTCATGCGGAAAATCTGCGTAATCGGCGTAATCGGTGGATGTCTTCGGTGAAGGGATTGTTGAGCCATTCTTGGAAACCAAAGACCTCTAAGCTGCCGGCAATACATCGCGGCCACAACTCATGTTAGCCACCTCAATCTTCATCGCCTCAATCAAGCGATCGACCGCTGCTCTCTTTTGAACGGCTAAACGTAGATAGTTTTCGGACGAACCCCTTTTGTTACTGCACTCACGGATCATTATTCCGTGGTTTTTTAGCAGACTGTCGCGCAACAATTTGCCTGACAATCCTTCTTGTAATTCGACGTAAAGAAAATTCGCACACGACGGGAAAACTTTGACCTTCTCCACCTTCGCCAAATTCTCGCTCATGTAAATGCGATCCTGCGCGACGCGAGTAAAACTTGCATGATATTCGTCCTTGAATTTTGCGAAGTTCTTAAGAATGTAAGCGGCGAGTCCGTTGATATTCCAAAACGGTAGTTGTGAACGCAATTTCTCTGCACGGCCGGAATTCGCTACGGCATACCCAAGCCGGACTCCGTGCCATCCGAGTGACTTGCCTAAGCTCTTAACAACAATCAGTGTTGATGACTTCGTCGCCAGACTTGCAGCACTTTCGAGGTCGGAAAAATCGATGAATGATTCATCAATAATCACTGTTTCCAGGTCGCTTAGATCGTTGACTAGTTGCTCGATCTCCTCAAGAGTAAAATGCGCGCCAGTTGGGTTATTTGGATTTGAAATAACCAGGTTGCGCGCACCAACACTCCGACATCTATCTACTATCTCCGAGATCCCAAGTCGAAAGTTGTGCTCACAGCGGCGTATGATCGTGTGAAGAGGAACGTTTAACTCCTCAGGCAAGTCGGTCCAACGACTAAATGTTGGTACTGACGTAAGGATTGAACCTCTGGCAAGCCGGCAAATAGTCGTAATTATTTCCGTCGACCCGTTGCATGGAACTATGTTCTCGGCTGGTATGTCGGCGATCGCACCAATATGCCTGGCATGCACTTCCGAATAGTCCGGATAGTAACGAAGAATCTCTCGCAAGTTTTCATGGATTAACTCAACCATCTCGGCAGGTGGAAAATGGAGATTTACCGGAATGCAGAAATCCAGTACCTCGCCATCAAAACCGGCTTTCTCAACCACCGAAAAAAAGGAAGGATTGTGCGAACGTACGTTGAATAGTTCTTTTAGCGGGTCGTTACTCATTTTGTCGCTCCAATGCTTTTGACGGTCGAAACTGTTAGTTGCTTCCGTCTAAAATTTGGTTTGGGAGACTGAGGAGAGGTGTTATGTGGTGGAACGAACGCGGTGGCCCAAACTTGCGAGGCTTGAGAGCAAAGGGATCAAAAGCTCAGAAATTTAACCACTAAGTCTCTAAGACACGAACCTAGACACTCTTGGAAGTTGTAGAAGTTCGTGGTTTTGTGTCTTCGAGCCTTAGTGGTTAAGTTTCTCAAAAACGGGAAACTGTGAGTTCACTTCCTGCCTGAAAGGCTTCGCTTTAGCACCTGAACGAGATCGATGGCTTCACCCTCTTTTTCGCGTTTGTAGTCCTTCAACTTAACCACATTGCTTGGCTTGGACTGTTTCTTCTTAACTATCTTGAGCAAGTTCTCCGCGTCTTTATCCTTCTCAGGTGAGAAACTCCGCTTAACTTTTTTCTTGATCAGTGTTTCGAACTTGCGCACAGCTTGAGCAGGTACCTTCTTGATTTCGGGAAGACCAACCTGCTTAAATGATCGCACTTCATCTGGAAACCGCATTGTTTCCGCGCGGAGAATCCCTCTATCCGAAAAGATTGCAATCACGCGTTCTTTGCCGCGCATAACGAATGTAGCAACACCTACGACCCCGCGCTCGCTCATTGCTTCCGCAAGTAGTCGATAGGCTTTTTCTGAGTTTCCAGCGGGCGTTAGAAAGTAACCTCGCTCAAAATAGACGGGAGGAATTGCTTCTTCTTTCACAAACCTGGTCAAGTCGATATCGCGCGTTTTTTCCGGTGCAAGTCTTTCTAACTCGTCATCCGTAATCGTTACAAATTTGTCCTTCTGGATCTCGTAGCCCCTGATCATTTCTTCAGCTTCGAGATCTTTACCCGTCTTTTCGGCGTAATACTTTCGCGCTAGCGGCTCACCTTCTGGGCCAAGCATTCGCAAAGCGGTTCGCGTGCTGCGACTCGCCGGAAAAAGATTTACCGGCACACTAACCAGGCCAAACGTGATTGTGCCGGACCAGAAAGGGCGTACGCCGTTCGGCTCATCCTCTGGCATAACCGTCGAGTGCTTCCTACCATGTGAAACTGTTCTAGGCAGCGCGTTTTCCTTTCTTCAAAGCTGCAATGCTCTTTGTCAGAACACTATCGAGCGACGTTGTTTGACGCTTCGCTTTCACAGGTGCTAGTCGAGGTGCGTGTCCTTTTGCTTTCTTCGCAATAAATTCCAGGACCCTTTCGCGATATTCGTCCTTGTAGTCCGCCGGATCAAATTCGCCCTCAAGCATGCTTACCAGGTGTTTTGCAAGGTCGATCTCTTTCTTAGTCGGCGCGCGGCCTGATGGTTTCGTTAATTCGTCAGCCGCGATTACTTCATCTCGATTACGCAGGGTTGACAGGACCAGGTAACCATCCTGAGCACCAAGCGCACCGCTGTACGCCTTATTGCGCATAACCCAATGAGCGATACCCTCGCGTTGCTGATTCTGAAGGGCCTGCGCCAGCGCAAAATATTCAGCTTGATCGCCGTCAGGTCCTAAAAAATAAGGTCGCTCATAGAACTGCTGTGGAATCGCCTTGATTGGCACAAAACCGCTGATATCGATCTCTCGCGATGGTTCCGGTTTGAGGCTCTCGAGATCTTCCTCGTCCAAGATGACGAACTTACCCGGCTCAACCTCATAACCCTTTCGAATCGCCTGCGTCTCGACTTCTTCCCCACTATCCGGACTGATCATGTGTTGTTTGACGCGGTGCTTTTTACTGTCATCCAGTATGTGGAAACGAACACTCTTGTCCTCAACTGCCGAATAGAGTTTGACCGGCAACTTGTTCGTACCGACTTTCAGCTCACCTTTCCAGATAGCCCGTGCAGCCATTTTCAAATCTCAATGTCTATAACCAGTTCGTCTTCGTCTAAACTCGACAAACAAACTTTTCGATGTTGCTCACCGCAGTTCGAGCAAACCGCACCATCACAGTCCGGACAGCGATGTTCCGTCTCGTATAAATACATGTGATGGCAGACAGGACAGCGTTCTGTACCATCTTCGAGCCACCACGGCCGCGAAAAGTGTCGTCTACGCATTCTCATTCTCGTTAAAGCAGCTTTTGTTCCACTTGGTCCGAACAATGTTAGAATGCGCCTTCACTGGACAAGAACAATAGTTTTGCAGGAGATAAAGATGGAGCAACGAAGTGTGACATTTTATCGCTGGTCAGACATGCCTAAGGAAAAAGTAACGGAGATGTTAGACCGCCGTTTGATTACAGCAGATCGAATGATGCTTTCGCACGTTTATTTGAAGAAGGGGGCCATTGTCCCTCGTCACTCCCACGAAAATGAGCAGCTCACTTATATACTTGAAGGCGGTCTCCGCTTTTGGATTGGTGAAGATGAGTCGCAGATGATCGACGTGATGGCAGGCGATGTCTTGCACATACCGTCATTCGTACAACATAAAGCCGAGGCCCTGGCAGATACGCTCGATGTTGATATTTTCAGTCCACCCCGACAAGACTGGCTAGATAAGACGGACGATTATCTGCGGAAGTGAGAAAGATCTATTTTCATTGGTCATTTGACATTTATCATTTTTCATTTTCGGACCCTTCGGGAGGGCAAAGTATCCGAATGCTTCAGAAGCTCTTGCAAAAGTCGATAGCTCTTGGAGCGCAAGTCGGTACCATCACGCGGTAGCGGGGTTCGCCTCGACTATCCTTATCAGGCACTCATCTGAACGCCGACAAGCTAAAGCATATCGGACACTTCGGAAGCGCAGAGCGTCTGAAAAAATGGAAAATGATAAATGGAAAATGACCAATGAAAAATAAGTAGTTTCTCAGTTATGGATCTCGGTCTTAAAAACAAAGTCGCTCTAGTTGTCGCCGCAAGCCGCGGTTTGGGTCGCGCGGTTGCAGAAGAACTGGCTGCTGAAGGAGCATCACTCGTCATCTGTGCCCGCGAAACAAAAACCATTACCGAAACAGCGAGGGATATTGCTGAGTCAACTGGCGCTCATGTCCTGGCAACAACCGCGGATGTCACTTCATTGAATGACATTAAGCGACTCGTTGATTCCGCTATAGCTCGATTCGGGCGGATAGATATTCTTGTAACAAACGCGGGTGGACCACCAGCGGGAACCTTTGATAGCTTGACACCGGAACAATGGGAAGCAGCAACACGCTTAACACTTTTCAGTGCAATTAATCTTGCGCGAGAAGTTCTTCCGGGCATGAAAGAACGCGGGTGGGGTCGCATACTTAATATCACTTCCATCGCGGTGAAACAGCCCGTCGACAATTTGATGTTGTCAAATAGCCTGCGTGCCGCTCTAACTGGCTTCGCACGCACCCTGGCGAATGAAGTTGCAACTCAAGGTATAACAGTAAACAACATTCTTCCCGGCTACACGCGCACTGAACGAGTAGAGGAGCTGGCCAGTCAGATGGCTGCTAAGCAAGGAATTACTGCTGAGCAGTTTAAGTCACAGTGGGAGAAGGAAATTCCAATGCGGCGGTTAGGTGAACCTTTTGAGTTTGCAGCGCTCGCTGCGTTTCTTGTATCCGAACGAGCCAGTTACATAACTGGGGCTTCAATCGCCGTCGACGGAGGTTGGATCAAATCGGTGTTCTAGTAAATCCCATTCGTAAGAGTTTGCACGTTCTTATGGATCAGTTAAGCTGACCCACCAAAAACAAACAGGAGATGATTCCCCCAAATGTCAATCGAGAATGTACAAATAGTCAGCGGCTTATACGAGGCTTTTGGAAAAGGTAATGTACCAGGCGTGTTGAGTAAGTTAGCCGACAACATTGAATGGCGCGAAGCCGACAACTTCATCTACGCCGATCGCAATCCTTACATTGGGCCATCGGCTGTCCTTGAAGGTGTTTTTATGCGCATAGTTTCCCAATGGGAAAATTTCACTGTAATTCCCGAATCGGTACTTGATGCCGGAGATCAGGTTGTAACACTTGGCTACTATTCAGGTACTAACAAGAAGACTGGCAAAAGTGTGCGCGCCCAAATGGTCCACGTGTGGACAATGGCTGATGGCAAGGCCACTAAGTTCCAGCAATACACCGACACGAAACAGTTTGCGGATGCAGTAGTGTAAGAAGCTTTCACTTTCCAGGCACCATAAGCTTTAGCTTCATGGAGTCTCAACTTTTTCGCTACAAGTAGGCAGTTAGATCACGGAAGACACCATAAGCTTTAGCTTCGTGGTGTCTCAACTTCTTCGCTAAGACCGATGTTCTGGAGAGTGTCTGGAATCCTATGTTGAGTAGCGAAGAAGTTGACACTCTACGAAGCTAAAGAGACTGTGTGAAAAGTCTGAATGTAGACCTTAACCACCAAGACACAAAGACTCAAAGACACAAACTGCCCTTTAAAAGTTAAATTTGTGCCTTAGTGTCTTTGGGTCTTTGTGGTTAGGTTTCTTTTCCGTTCCGAGTTTTTGCACAGTCTTTAAAGCTTATGGTGTCTCAGCTTGTTACAGTAAACGTTGTAATAAGTTCTCGGAAAAAATAATGTCGATCCATCACCGCCCTGCTCGTCGTTAGGCTGTAGACCCAATTTTCTAAAGACAATCTGGAGGCGTTATCAATGAAGTACTTGTTGTTGATTTACCATGAGGAACAGGCTTTTGGGGCGTTGTCGGAAGACGAGAAACAGAAGATGTACGTTGAATACAGGCAATTACGAGAAGAACTTACTAGCAACGGAATATTTCTGGGCGGCTCCCAATTGCGACCAGCCACCACAGCCAATAGCGTACGCGTGCGGAATGGCAAAACGTTGACCATCGACGGCCCTTTCGCGGAAACGAAAGAACAGCTCGGCGGCTACTTTCTCGTCGAAGTTGAAACAATTGAAGAAGCAAACAAGATCGCCGCCCGAATTCCGACTGCGCGAACCGGCACAATTGAAGTGCGAGCACTGGCTTAAAAATATCCGATATGCTTTAGAGCTTCTTGCAAAAGTATCGCTTCTAGCCGAGATTTTAAAAATAACACCAACCGCAGTTGGTGGTATTCGAGGATCAGTTTCCCGCGCTTCTGTAGGTTGGGTATGAACGAATCCACCAACTGCGGTTGGTGGTACTTTAAGAATCTCAGGTTGGAAGAGCCACTTTTGCAGCGCCTCTTTAGGTTGTCGTACCCGGTAAAGATCGTTGCGAAAACTCGAACGGCACGGATAGTAATTGCGAATCCGTGCCGTTCGATTTATTTGGTCTCGGTTGTTAAGTCACCGACGAGCTAAAGCTCATCGGACAGACTCTTAATTCTTACTAAGGTACTTTTTCGTTTTCAAGATGCCTCGCAGCTTCATACGAGCCTTGTGCAATTGCGACTTTGACGTCCCTACTGCTACGCCGAGTATCTTGGCAATCTCTTCGTGTTCATGCCCTTCAACGTCGTGCAGGACAAACACAGTCCGATAGCCTGGTGGTAATTCTTTCAAGGCATTGTCGAGTGCAATGCGATCCAGCACCGGCATCGAATTCGGATTCTCTGTGCCGCGCACAATCTGTACCGGCGTCTCACCTTCTTCCGTGGTACGTTCAAGCTTCACACTGCGCTTTCGGAAGTGCATCAAACACTGGTTTACTGTTAGCCGATGCAACCACGTAGTAAACGCGGATTCCCCACGAAAGCTGCCTATCTTTCGAAATAGCTGAATGAACGCTTCCTGAGCCAGATCCTCTGCTTCAGCAGGATTTTGCGTCATACGTAAACACAACGAATACACACGACGATTGTGTCGTTCATACAATATTTCAAATGCCTGCATGTCGCCCTTACCGGCAGCAAGCGCTAACGCATGGTCCGAAAGCGGTACAGGCTCTGTGTTGGTTTCCGTACCAGCTTTGCTTTGCCAAATTGGGAAGACTTCAGTATTTGTCATGGCCTCCATTATTGCAATCAGGGGGCCACGAAAAACTGGGTAAAAAACTGGACAAAATAGCTGGTTTTTGAGGCGATTTTGCGTATAACTGACGAAAGCGGGTCTGGCGCGCCCAAACCGTGTATGGCCGATGCCTTATTTGGACGCCAAATTCCGGACGCGGTCTTTTGAGTTAGCCGCAAATGAACGCTGATTAACGCAACACAAAGGCTCGCTAATCTGCATTCATCTGCGGCTCATAACTGCTCGACGACGGCCTACGGTTTTACGGCTGAAGAAGTCGTCGCTTTTTGTTGAGTCATTCCTCGATTCAACAACATCTTTACTTCGACACGGCGATTCTGAGATCGACCAGAGGCCGTCGAATTGTCGGCCACGGCTTCGGTCTTGCCATAACCCATTGGCGTTATGAAGCGACGAAGAGGAATCTTGTGGTTGACGGCAAGATACTGGACCACAGATTCAGCACGCTGTTGACTCAGCCGGAAGTTCTTCGCTTCGCCACCCGTTGAATCGGTGTGACCAGAAACTTCAATCATGAATCCCCTGGCAGCTGTGGTCTTGGCCGCAAAATCATCAAGTTGTCGCTTCGCCTCGGGCGAAAGCACGGCACTGTTAATTCTAAACGTCACTGCCACCGATTCCTGCTGGTCATAGTCATCAAGGGCAGAGATTCGCTCATTAGCATTTGCCGCTTCAGCTCGAGCCTCAGCAGCTACTGCGTAAAGCTCGTCGATTTGACCCGCAATTCGCTCCTGATTTGCTTCAACTGGAGCAACTCGCGAGTCTGCTGTAACTGCCGCCCTCATGTCCGACTCGTTGAACCTGATCTTATTGGCTACCAGCGACCCCTGGGCGTCTCCGCGTCCTTCAACTTCGACGATTAAGCCTCGCAGAATATCTGTGACCGGATACTTCTTCCCGCCCTTAAAGAAACCGCCATAAGTCTTAATGCTCGTGTCGTCAGTAATGCGAACGACATAGTCCTGTCGTGTTCGATCACGAATAGTAAAGTTGTCGGCATCGCGAGAGATCACAACACCCCTAAACTTCATCTTAGCGCCGCTAGGAACTGACCGAATCGCTGAACTCGCAGGCGCAGTCTGGCCATAAACTAAAGCCGTAACCGACAGTAGTAAGGCCATGCTGCACACCAAGCGAAACGGTCGGAAAACTCTTTTCATACCCATACTCCTTCAAAATCGAAATAGGAATGCACAAAAATGCACTCGCAGAGGCGTTTATAAGTGTCGGGGCAATTTCGTGGGGGTAAGAGGATTTAAGGTTAACGAATTGGCAGACAAAAGGCAAAGCACTTTATTGACTAATCGATTGCGATCCCTTTGCAGTTTGAGATCAATTCAACAAAAACTCTCACAGTCTGCTCGATCACTAACAAAAAGCTCGATCTAAACC
>JBKPQV010000245.1:0-7806 GCA_046734235.1 Acidobacteriota bacterium | reverse complement strand
GATCATTCGAATATCTTTTAGTGCCTCGATCGTTGAAAGAGGGTTGTCGCCGACGACAACGATGTCCGCCTCTAACCCTTTTCCTATGCACCGGTTCTTTTGTTGATCTCGAGGAGCTTCGCGGCCTGCGAGGTAATCGCTTGATAGCTTCCATTCCCGCTCCGCGCATTCCAGACGCCAAAACGCCAAAAAACCGACACCATGAAAACACGCTGTGGTCCAACAGTATCTTGTATCTTTGCCGTGTTTGGTGTCTATATACTGCGAGGGTGCCGAGTTCGACATTCGGCACCCTTCGTAAGTTATTGAATTCGTTGGATTTACAAATCTGATATGCCGAAGGGGGAACTCGATTGCGACGATCATCCTAAACGACTCGCTATCAGCAAGTTAAAGGTAACCACTTTTCTCGTCGCACCTTAAAGAAATTCTCGTCGAGCCTCTAAATTCTCTTTAGTCTCTCTGGTGCTCTCTCATAATAGACACCAAACAGACCCAAAAATTCTCTCTTGAATTAATTGTCTGAACCTTACCGTGTCAGGAACTGCTCGAGTGTGGGTCCAACTCTTTGAGAATCACGAAGCCCCAAATTCCTACAAGTTTCACCTCTGCACTGCATCCACTGCTTTAGCTCATATGCGGCACATTTTTGTCTCTGTCCTTTTATATATGTCTACTTAAATAGCCACTGCTTGGGCTTTGCAACAACTCAGCTCTTTTCCTTTATCAGGATCATGCATTCGTCGCTCAATGCCGGGCGTTCTTTAGAAATTTTTGATTATGACGGCGTCGCGGATCTGATAGCCGCGCGCGACGTAAAGTTTCTTGCCGTCGCGCGAAAAGGCGTACTCATAAACGTACCCTTGGGGAAAACTGGTGAGCGGACTTGGAGCCGATCCGTTAAGGGATTGCACCCAAACATTCGATGTATTTCCGCGAGATGCCAAATAAGTGAGAGACGCGCCGTCGGCAGTCCATTTCGCTGCACCCCACGGCACCGCCAGTTTATCCGTCTCTAAGGATTTGAGCAGCGTGCCATCAGAACTGGAAAACATCTTTAACTTGCTGCCGATCACTGACGCGATCAGTTTTCCATCCGGCGAGAGCTCGGGTACCAAGTCAGTATCCATCTCTCTCAAGTTAATTGTTTCGCCGCCGTCGATCGAGATTTTCCGCAGATAGACCTTGGGCCGCTCTCTATCCCGGATTTTGCCAATGAAATAAACCCACTTGCTATCCGCTGAAATTGTCGAAGATATTTCGTCACTCTCGCCGTCTGTCAACTGCCTGAGATCGCGTCCGTTCGTGTCGATGCGGTATAAATGACTGAAGCTGTTGCGGCGGGCGGAAAAAATGAAAAACCGTCCGTCAGGCGCGGCTTTCACTTCCTCAACAAAGGACATTGGAAGGCCGATCTGATGTTGGTCGGATCCATCAGAGTTCATAACCCATAAGGTCAAAGCTTCGCCGACCCTGCTGACGTATGCGACACGCCCGTCCGGCAGCGTAGCAATTCCCGCGGGACCGTCCAGTTGCCCGGTGGTCAGCTGGACGGCGGTACGGGCATCGCCACCCGCGTCCATGACCCATATTTGGGACAGCCTTTTGTGCGGCACTGCGAGCAATGAGTTATCCGTTGTAAGGCCGAGCGACGTTGACTGGTAACGACTGCCGTCGGTCGAGATCCGGTGCGACTGACCGTCCGTAACGGAAAGGTAATAGACCTGGTCACGCCGTGTCGTTAGGCTTTCCCCCAAACGGGTGCCGATGAAGACCAACCCCGCGCCGTCGGTGGTCCATGCCATTCGGAAACAAGTGTCCCACCGTTCCGGCGAAAGAGCTTTAGTTGCGAGAGTGGTTACTTCGATAGCCGCGATCGAGCAGGTGCCTTCCGAGGTCGTCGGATTCGTATCCATGGACTCGTACGCAATGAATTTCCCATCAGGCGACCAGGCAAGGCCCAGCGACAGTCCTTCGCGATCGATGCGCGTCAGCAAAATCCTTTCGCCGCTGCCGTCGGCCGCTGCGGCTAGCAGCCGATACTCCTTCGTTTGCTCGTTATACCGAATGAAAGCCATCTCGCGCCCATCGTGTGAAAATGAGACTGGCGAATGAATCGCAGTCAAGATTTTCACAGCGGGACCGCCCAGCGTTGAAACCCGATACAGCACGTATTGGTCACCGGGTTTTTCTTGCGCGACAAAATAGATAAATTCTGCGTTTGGCGAAAACGTCGTCCAATCGATCGCCCAGTCGCCGGGCGGGGTGATGTCGGCGCGGACTGTTTGTCCAACCTGCTGCACCCAGAGATGCTGTTTATTCTCAATCAGCTCCTGATAGACAAAATACTTTCCGTCTGGCGAAATCGTCGCGCTCGACACTGCATTTCCGTTGGTCAGCGGTGTTACAGAGATCTCGCCGCGCACACTCGACGAAGCCGCTCGGTATGGAAGATTCTGCCGCTGAAAGTACCAGAACGTCGCCGAGCCGAGTAAGCCGGCGAGGACCGCGATGGCTGCAAGGAGAGGTGAAAACCGTGAAGGTTTGACGACGTTAACGGTGGGTGACTCCGCGGCCAAACCTAAGGGACTGTTCAGATCCTCAGTCTTATGATCCGTGAGTTGAACAGGATGCGAACCTGCGGCTACCGCTCGCTTGCCGTTGCGGTCTGGAGATTCAATCACCCGAACATCTGAGGTAAAACGATAGCCGCGCCGACGTAAGGTTTCGATGAAAGATTGCCCGTCGCTTTTCTCGCCGAGTGCTTTGCGCAGAACGTGGAGGTAATGATCGAGGTTTGACTCCTCGACGATCGTGTCCGCCCAAATGATCTTCATCAGATCGACCTTGCTGACGATTTCACCGCGCAGGTCGATCAGCGCGATCAGAGTTTCGATCGCTTTCGGCGGCAGCGAGACCTCGCGCTCGCCGCGGTAAAGCATCCGACGTGATACGTCGAGACGATACTCGTCAAAAAGGTAAACCTTGCTTTCCGAATCGCTTATCCCACTCAAGTTAAATTCAGTAGAAATAAAATCTAAATTCAGTGACATCTCGGATCTTTCCTCTCCATAGTGCGTTCTCAGGAGCGGAAATTAAATAGGAGATCCGAACTGCGAGATCGTTTTCCTGAACCGAAAACAGTCTACTGGAAGATTTTTCAAACAGAAAGTTTTTTCCGTCGGCTTCTGTTTGAACCGCTCCGAAGACTGACGTCCGCCGATGCCGCCGCAAGAAATCGGCAGCGTGAGAAATAGCTATATCGCTTTTGACCGCGATTCTTAGACAGCGTAGGGCCGGTATCAGTTCTCATTCATTCCGAGGGAAGACAATCCGCCTAAATCAAAAAAGGAGATACCCCATGTCCAAGCTCATTAATTCTATTTCCAATCTTTCACGCCGCAGCCAGCGTATCACCGTGCTCTCGGCATTCGGCGTTCTACTTTTGGGCGTGATCGGCTACGCGAGCATCCCCGGCTCGGACGGAGTCATTTACGGCTGCTACAAAAAGTCAGGTGGATCGCTGCGAGTGATCGATATGTCAGTAACAACTTGCGGTGATAACGAAACTCAAATTAGCTGGAGTCAGCAGGGCCCTGCGGGCCCGCAGGGACCTCCGGGACCGCAAGGCCCACTGGGTGAACAAGGTCCGATAGGGCCCGTAGGGCCACAGGGAGAGACGGGTCCAGCAGGGCCAGCAGGAACGCCAGGCGTCTCGACAGCCACGTTTGCGTTTACGACGTCACAGGTGATAATCGGCGATCAATTTACCGAGGTTCTGTCCAAGACCGTCCCGGCGGGTAATTGGACTGTGGTCGCTACGGCAAACATTTTTAGCACCTTTCCTTTCGGGGGGTTCGAGCCGATTAGAACTACGCGGTGCGAGCTTCGCAGCGGAGTCGGTGTAATAGGAAGGGCCACCGACCGAAGGCAGGTCCCCGACAGTGATCATACAATCTCAAATCTGTCGCTAAACGGAGGGGCTGCCTTCCCCGGAGGGGGAGTTATCAGCCTTTGGTGCAACTATCAAGGAGGGGGTGTAGGAGTCGAACAGGCACAGATGATGATCACCCAGGTCGGCAGCTTCTTCTGATTGCACATATCCATAAATCGATTGCGTGGTCCACGAGCGACCTCGAGTGTACGAGGCCGCTTGTGTTCCTGATCTGCACCAGCAGTTCTTTGGAGAGACGATGAACGCAGGCTGGACCCGCAAAAACGCGATAGTATTCTTCGCAACAGCAGCCGTCTTGTTCGCCGTCTTTGCGTTCCAGCTCGTTGATCACGCGGTGCGGACGAGCGCGACGGTGGATGAGCCGTTTCATATTTTGGCAGGCCATCGGCATTGGCAGTGCGGTGATTTTGGGATCAATCCGGAGCATCCGCCCTTGTTGAAATTGCTTGCGGCGGCGCCGCTAAATTTCCGTCACCTTTCCGAACCGCCGTGGGAATGCGGTTCAAAATTCACACCTAAATTCGACGGTTTCAGTTACGGCAGCACATTCATTGTCGAGAACGGCGTTGACAGCGTCGTCATCACGAGTCGCGTGACAGCGTCGCTGATGAGCATACTGCTCGCATTACTTGTATTTCTTGCGGCGTGGGAGATGTTCGGGCGTTGGGAGGCTTTGACGGCTCTGGCGATCGTCGCATTCGAACCGAGTCTGATTGCGTTTGGATCGCTCGTGCTGACTGATATGGCGATAAGCGCTACCGCGTTCGGTGCAGTCTATGCGCTATATCGATTTGGTAGGTACCAGACTTGGCCGCGCTTCCTTCTGGCCGCTTTTGCGATCGGGCTGATGCTAGCTTCGAAGCATTCGGCTGTGATATTCGTCGGGATCCTTTTCGCTTTGTTCATCGCTGATGCGGTCTTGTTTCGTCGACCCTCGATGCGCTTCCATCATAGGGTGGTTTGGCACATCGTGATGTTCGGCGGAATGTTTTTGATTGGCTTAGCGATCCTCTGGTCATTCTATGGATTTCGTTATCGCGCCATAGCGAACCAGGCAGCGCCCACGATCTCGGTAACCGATTATATAAAGGAGAACGGCAGGCCCGAGTCCGTCAAGGGATTTCCAGCCCGAGTGACCGAAGCTATAAGCCATACCCATATTTTTCCAGAAGCGTACGTTCTGGGAATGGCTGACGTGATTGCCTGGGGAAGTCGCAATACGGTGATCTTTGGTCGCAATTACCCTACCGGCAAATGGTTTTGGTTTCCGGTTGCATTGACCGTCAAGACAAATATTGCTTTGCTGTTCCTCTTCCCGCTTGGTCTGATCTTTTTATATCTCAGTCGGGAAAAATGGCGCGAGGGTTTGTTCCTCCTGGTGCCCCCGGTTGTATTCCTTATTTTTGCCTCAACTTCGGATTTCACGAACAGCGTGCGGCATATCTTGCCGATCTACGGATTCCTCATCGTCCTATCGTCAGCGGGTGCTTGCTCGCTTTGCCGCAAATTCAACACGCTTCGATACGCTCTCGTCGCTCTGCTCGTCTTTAATGCCGCGGCGGCAGTAAGGACAGCACCTAATTATCTAGCATTCGCGAACGATCTCTGGGGCGGCTATCAAAGCACACATCGAATTTTCATTAGCGACATGGGCCAGAACATGAAACTGGTCAGTGAATACCTTAGTCGTGAAAACATACAGGACTGCTGGATCGTGGCGGTTGTGCATCCCGAAATGGTCCGAGCGGTACAGCCATGTCGTCCGATGCCTTCGAGTATGCGAATAATGATCAGCCGCGATCTGATCGATCCGGTACCGCCGGTGATCGAGGGAACGATTGTATTGACTGAAAGGGACGTCCCACCTTTAGGCGGCGATGAATATTTGCCAATCACCAAATCGGACCCGATAGCTTTTATTGGCGGAAATACTTTCGTCTACCGAGGACGGTTTGAAGTACCGCTCGCCTCCGCGATGAGCCGTGTTCACCGCTCCGACCATTTCCTTCGCATGGACGATATGGACCACGCCGCAGCTGAAGCACGCCAAGCTATCGAACTTGGATCAAACGATCCGAGAACGCACCTTGCGCTGGGCTTGGCGCTCGCACGCAGCGGACAGAAAGAAGAAGCGCGTAGTGAACTCGACAAGGCCGCCGAGATGGCAAAGGCAGATGCACGGTTTCGCAATCAGGAAGTTCGGGCGCTCCAGGAGCTCGCCCGAATGGGATTTTAAGACGCTTCGGTTCGACGCGAGCAAGTTAGCGAATCAACGCAACCTCGAAAAGATTACGCACATAACGGATGAGGGCGAATACAGTGTTTTGTACAAGGGGGCGAAAGAGGTTGAAGGAGCGAGGCCGCCCCCCGCCGCATCAACTGTACCGTTAAGAGGACAACCGGACGCTGCGCTGTGTGAATGATTGGAGGGAATATGAGACTGCGTTTAGGTCTGGTCGTGTTCTGCACATTGGCTGGTTTAGCGAGTCACGTGGGCCAAGATTCTGGTGCATCGGTGAAAAGCAACGCCGATCGTCAGGCCGACTTGGTCGGTATCGAGAAGTTCCACCAGCAGGATATTGCCGCGACTCTCTCGCGAGATCCTGTGGCCCTAACGGATTTGTGGACTGATGACGCGGTGCGCCTCGGCGCGGGCCGGCCCGCGGAGATTGGCAAAAAAGCTATCCGAGAGAGCAACGAACGCTGGTCCGCTCGCTCAGATGTCAAGGTGCTGAGTTACGTTCCAGAAACCAAGGACTTGACGATACTCAAAGGCTGGGCAGTGGAGTGGGGCTACATCACTGGTTCGTATGTTGAGACGCCGGGCGGTGAGGTGAAGCAGATTCGTAGCACGAGGCTGATGGTCCTGAAGAAGATGCGGGACGGCAGCTGGAAATGCTTTCGCGGGACTGGCGGTCCGACGTTCACTGCCCCGTTGCCAAGGCAAGGGGTTCAAGCGCCGGCCGCGTCAGCTGCAAAAACAGAGCGGACCGCGCTGCAGACGTCGCCGCCATCCAGAAGCTCCGCCAACAGGACGTCACTGCTACGTTTTCGCGAGATCCTGTTGCGTTGACGGCTTATTATACCGATGACGCCGTGCGGATGGGCCCGGTCCCGCCGGCAGAAGTCGGCAAGCAAGCGATCTTCGAGAGCAACCAACGCCAGACCGCTAACAAAGACTTCGAGGTGCTGAGTTACGTCCCGGAATATAAGGAATTGGTTTTTCTGGATGATGGCTGGGCAGTCGAGTGGCGTCCGTTCACTGGCTCGTTTATCACATCACCGGGTGGTGCGCCGGTCCACGCTCGTGGCATGGTGCTCATCGTGTACAAGAAGCTACCGGACGGCAGCTGGAATTGCTTCCGCGTGGCGGGGGTCTACGGGTGAGTGAGTTGCAGGACGGTGTTGCAGCGATCGACAAAAAGTAAGGACCTAAATCCTTATTCTCATGGTACCGGCATTGGTGATCTGCCCATGAGGCTTGACAATAATCTCTTTGCTCGCCCAAGCCTTTGACGGTTTTCTTTGCCTCTTGAGGTTTAGAAAATTGAAAACCGATTTTGAAACTACCATTGCTTGCTTTCTGCGCGAGACGATTGAAGCCGTGGCAAGCCGCACCGGAATCAAGAGGTGAATCCGACGCGACGCAAGAGATCGATGAATCGTGGATCGTCGTGCAGGTTGTTCCAGATGGGTTCGACTTTCAGAAGTACCATCTTGGGATCGCGTTGGTTGTAACCTCGCTCCAGCCAGGCAATAGTCTCGTCGCGCATCCCCAGACCGTTATAAACGAGAGCGATGTGGTAGGGCGGAATGTAGTGCTCCTTTGATGACTTCAACAACTCCTCAAG
>JBKPQV010000244.1:0-8668 GCA_046734235.1 Acidobacteriota bacterium | reverse complement strand
GTCTAAAACTCAAACTGGAAATAATCCTCACTGAAGAAATTCGTTCACAAGAGACTTCAGTAACCATCGTCATTGTCCGTAAATGAGCCCATTGTTTTGGGCCAAGCACCTGAAGAGGAAAACCATGAAAACTGTGTTGCGCATAACAGTAGCCGGTCTGGCGGTTTTGAGCTTGTTCATCGTTGCTTCAAATTTGTCGAGCGCTGTCCTCGTTGGTCCAACGGTGGACTCGCCAATAATTGCCCCCTCCTCAGTTTCCGTAGGTCAACCAACCCTCATGACTGTGACGAGTCGTGTTACTGGTACAACCGCAAATCCAGTTCTTCCCACATCGGTAAATCTATTACGTGTAAATCAAAACGATCAGGCGATCGCCACAATCGGAGTCATGAATGATAGTGGTTCGGACGGAGATGCCGTGTCTGGTGACGGGATATTTACTCTCAAGTTTACAACAACTGAGGCTGTCGCAGGTGAGATGCGACTTCGTGTCTCTGCCGGCTTCAAAGGAATGCTCAAGCGCGTCCTCTCGAGCGTTAGCACTGTACCAATAGTGTCTTCTAACCGGCCGCCAGTGGCTAATGCTGGTTCCGATCAAACTATCAATGTTGGAACACTTGTTCAGCTTGATGGAAGTACTTCAAACGATCCAGATGGCAATCCTCTTACATACAATTGGACCATCACTTTACTACCATCTGGAAGTACTGCCGTGTTGTCGTCAAAGTCTGCTGTAATGCCCAGCTTTGTCGCGGACCGTTCTGGGACCTATGACATACAACTTACTGTGAATGACGGGCTCGAGGATAGTCAGTCCGATTCGGTTCGCATCACGACTCAAAACTCAGCACCTTTGGCCAATGCTGGTCCCGACCAAACTGAGAGTGTTGGTAGCAGTGTTCAGCTTGACGGAAGTGGATCGTCCGATGTTGATGGTGATGCGTTGCATTATTCCTGGTCGTTCGTTTCCAAACCTGCCGGGAGTTCCGCGGTGCTTTCTGATCTCGCGGCTGTGAATTCGACGTTCGTAATAGATCGCTCGGGCAATTACATTCTGCAATTAATAGTGAATGACGGAGTGATTGACAGCGTTGCAGATGCCGTATCGATCACAACACAAAACTCGTCTCCAGTTGCGAATGCAGGTGCTGATCAAAGTGTAGGCGTCGGCAATGTGGTGCAGCTCGATGGTAGCGGTTCAACTGATGTCGATGGAGATAGCCTTACCTACAGCTGGTCATTTACTTCGATTCCCCAGGGCAGCTCAGCGTCCTTATCTACCCCCACCTCCGTAAACCCCACGTTCCCAGTTGATCTGCCCGGAACTTATGTAGCCCAGTTGATTGTCAACGACGGCCACGTCGATAGCACGCCTGACACGGTTGTCATAACGACTCAGAACTCAACGCCGATTGCCAATGCAGGCTTAGATCAGACGGCAACAGTTGGTTCGCTGATCCAGCTTGATGGAAGCGGCTCCAGCGACCCTGATCATGATTCCTTGACTTACGCGTGGTCGTTTATCACGAAACCGGAAAACAGTATCGCAGCTCTCAATAACTCGACTGAGGTCAATCCCGGATTCATCCTGGACCTCCCGGGTACCTATGTCATTCAGCTGATCGTCAATGACGGACATGTAAACAGTCAGCCGGACACGGTCACTGTTACAACGGGCAATTCCGCGCCCGTCGCCAATGCAGGGCCTGACCAGACGCTCTGTGTGGGTCGAACCGCCCAACTAAATGGTGGTGCTTCATCAGACGCTGACGGGGGTCCACTTTCATATTCGTGGTCCTTTAATTCGCGTCCCCCTGGCAGTGCGGCTGTTCTCCTGAATCCGACTTCGTCGCAGCCTGGCTTTACCGCTGACGTACCTGGACTTTATGTAGTACAGCTAATAGTAAATGATGGTTTAGTCGACAGTGTCCCCAACACTGTGTCGATTGATTTCAGAAGCGTTCTAACTGTGACAGGCCTTGCTCTCTTGACTCGCGACTCGGGGTTGATGACCGTGTCCATGAGTTGTCCGGCGCCTGCCAGTGGTCAGTTGATTAATCTTTCCTCCAGTAACGCTACAGTTGCCAAAGTAGATGAGACGGTCTTGATTCCTGCCGGTAGCATGAGTGCTACTGCGAATGTTACGACCGACATTACAAAAGGCACCGCAGTCATTACAGCATTCGCTCCCGGGTTCTTTGACGGCATAGCAAACCTTAATGTCAACAACCGGCAAATGTCAGTGGCTTTCGATGGTGAACTGATCGGCATAGGAGCAAATCGAGCTACAACCGGCACCGTCACTTTGAACAATCCCGCCCCAACAGGTGGAGTCACGGTCACTCTTTCGAGCAACGCGGCCACCATTGCAACTGTCTCAACTTCTCATCCTGGAACATGTCTGGGCGGAAGTGTTTGCGTTTTCATCCCAGCACTAGGAACCGGCGCCGAGTTTACTGTTACCGGACTACTGCCTGGTCAGGCGACAATCATGGCCAATGGCGATGGGTTTTCGGATGCGAGTTTAGGGATCACAGTAACGAACTCAAATCTTATTCAAATTCCGAGTAACTTCGTAATCGCGCCTGAGCAGACACTAGGCTATCCGATCAGTCTGAGCGACCCAGCAGGATCTGGTGGTCTCACCGTAACTCTCACAAACAGTAATCCTGGCGTTGCTATACTGCCTCCAAATGTGTTCATTCCAGCAGGTGCAACTGCGCCCCTCATAACTCCACAAATCATAGGTGGGCCATTGGCTTCGCTCAATAGCTCGGCACAAATCTCCGCCTCAGCGCCAACGTACGCGCCTGATCACCAATTGATGACGCTTCGTCTTGGTATTAGCTTCGCCACACCGAGTGTGACGGTGGTGACGAACAACACAGCAACCATCGAACTAGATCTCGGGGCGCCAGCGCCTTCGACCGAGGTCAGAATTAATCTTTCAACTGACGATCCGAGCAAGGCAACTGCGCCTTTGGAAGCTATTTTTCCGCAAGGATCGACTTCGATTCAAATCACGGTTACTGGAATTGGCGTAGGAAATACGATCTTGCGGGCGAGCGGGAATGGTATTGCTGAGACAACCGCCGATGTCATAGTTAATCCTGCCGGAGCGATCACGCTTAGCAACGTGACGGTTGGAAGAAATTTGCAGGTAATGTCTGGCGGATCGCTTTCGGCCCCTGCCCCAGCAGGAAACGTCAGCGTCACAATTGCCAGCGGTGATCCCAGTAAGGTCCTGTTGTCAAAGACTTCCAGTGCACCAGGGAGCAGCCAAATAACTCTGGAGGTGGGGGCAGGCTCAAGCGCCATCCCGAGCTTCTTCATCCAGTCACTGGCAGATAGTGGATCCGTTCAATTGCAGGCAACGGCTCTCAATCATTCGCCAGGGACTGGTACGGTGACACTCATTCCATCGGGCTTTCGCATAAATACGAGCAATATCAACACCACGGTCACATCGGCAAATAGTCCGGTGACAGTATCGGTTGTTGCTTTAAATCCTGGAGTGCTGACGGTGTACGACGACACTCAGAGGCTACGCGCTGGAATAAATGTGAATGTGCCGTTTGATACTTCGGATCATACGGTTGGAGTTATGACGATTACTCCTCTAGTCTTCAACGCTGGCGATTTAAGTAACAGCACTTCTGCATTTGATCCGATTGGTGGGGGCACGACAACAATCTTTGTAACTCAACCTTCTGGCTTCACAACACCCACAGCACAAACTCAGATTACTGCGACCGTAAGTGCTCCGGCGATGAATCTGAGTAGCGGAACGGTGGGCAAAGACTTGCAGACTTCGCTTAGCGGGTCTCTGACTGGCCTGGCACCGGCAGGAAATCTGGAAGTAACGATCACTCCTGCCGTAGCTGATCGAAGTAGGCTTCGCCTTTCAAATGTAAACAACGCATTAACCGACTCGAGCGTTGACGGAAGTATAAAGCTGCAAGTCGCAGCTGGCTCTTCTGGCTTCCCAACTTTTTACGTTCACTCGCTTTCCGGATCTGGAACAGCGCAGATAAAGGCTACGGCTCCTGGCTTCGCTCAACAGACAGCCACAATTACCTTCGTACCTTCGGGATTTGTTATGAGTCCTTGCGCCTCAACCTTTTTGAATTGCGGCTTCCCAGTCAACAGCACCATTAATACAACCAGTTTGTCTACCAATACGACTGTCTCAGTCTTCACCGCGGCACTCAGCGCTACGACTCTTGCACCGACAACAAACCTGCCAATCCGGGCGAGTGATCCAGCCAGTCCTCTTGGTCCCATCAGCGTGAACATCATCAGTGGGACTCCCACGGTCGGGACGATGACGCTGAACCCGGTAATATTCGGGACGAATGAAATAAGCAAGACGACTGCGTTTGATCCCATAGTTCAGGGTACAACGGTTCTTAGTTTGGAAGTGCCGGCTACATTTTCTACCCCCTCTGTAGGTCGTCAGATAACCGCGATCGTAGCTGGACCACGAATCTTTCTTAGTAACAACACCCTTGGAAAAGATTTACAGGGAACAGTGAGTGTGTCGTTAGAGGCTCCTGCTCCAGCAGGTAATCTTCTGGTGACGATCACTAGTTCAGACATAAACAAACTGCGAGTATCGTCGAACTCAACAAACGTTGGCACCGACACCGTTACGTTGACGATTTTCGCCGGGAATAGCTCGGGCTCGTTTGTCATCAACGCGATGGATGAACAGGGTTCGGTACAGCTGACTGCTGCAGCAAACAATTACACTTCAGGGACCTCAACGGTCACACTCGTACCGTCGGGGTTCATATTAACTACTCAAAGTCGATTGAGTGGTTGCATTCCGTGTTCCTCTCCAATAAGCACCACGACCTTATCCTCAAACTCGAGTTTATTTGTTTATCCGGCCCAACTGAATCCGACAACCCACGCTTACTCAGTATGGGGAATATTACGAGCTGGCGTGAGCCCGGCGAATGTCATCGTAACAAGTGGAACACCGGCAGTTGGTACCATTACAACCAGTCCGGTTGTCTACAACGCGAATGACATCGACAAGTCAACAGCATTTCATCCACTGAGTGTTGGAACCTCAACCATCAGCTTACAAACGCCCGCGGGTTTCACGACCCCGAACAACTTTCAAACGGTTGATGCTACGGTTATCTTGCCGTCCTTGAGTCTAGGTAGTTTTGAAATTGGTAAGGACTTTCAGGTACAAGCCTCCGCGAGTTTGGGAGCAGCTGCGCCATCCGGAGGAGTAACAATGACCCTCAGCGTCGCGGATCCGACGCGAGTGCGTTTGTCAACAAATGCAAACGTTCTCGGAGATGAGACCGGCACGCTCGTTTTCAATATTCCCCAGGGACAGTCGTCTGTTCCTACCTATTACATTCAATCTTTGGCGTCTTCAGGAAGCATTCAATTCACGGCGTCTGCTCCCGGCTTCAATAGCGTGACTCGAACAATCACCTTATTCCCGTCAGGTTTCCTACTGATGTTGAGCAATCAATGTCCCACGTGCTCAGGCACGACCTTCAATATGCAGACGACGGATCCCAACCGATCATTGTTCTTATCGCCAGCGTATCTCGACGCATCGACTTTGAACTACCGTGGGCTGGGAACTCTCCGCGCTGGAATTGGCCCGGTTAACGTCAGTCTGTCGAACGACAATACAAATGCCGGGATGATTACGGTCAGTCCTGTCAGCTTTGCGGTAGGCGAAATATCCAAGTCGTCTGCATTCGACCCAATCGCAGTGGGCACCTCAATCCTCACCTTAGTTACACCGTCGGGCTTTAGCACACCAAGCAATTTTCAGACTCTTACAGCAATCGTGAGTGCACCGCCGACGAACATCAACGTCCCATCCAGTATCACGGTAGGTAAGGATCTTCAGACGATCTCGTCCCTCAGTCTTGGGAGTCCGGCTCCAGCGGGCGGAGTTTCAGTTACCCTAACAACTGATTCGAGCAGAGCTCTATTGAGCAACAGTCCCACAACCCTGGGCAGCGGCAGCGTGGCGTTGAATATTCCTCAGGGACAAAGCAGCGCGACCTTTTATTTGCAGGCACTGGTTAACAGCGGCACGTCGCAGATAAATGCAAGTGCGCCCGGATACACGAACGCTAGTGGTTCGATTACGTTCCGGCCATCAGGTTTTGTAATAAGCCTTGGTGGGTGCGTCAATTGTGGGGGCACTACGATAAACACTCATACGTTGGCAAGTACCACATCCATCGGAATCTTTTCGGCATATCTGGATCCGGTGACACTGAACTACGCGTCACAACAGAATTTGCGTGCGGGAATATCGCCAGTCAGCGTTAACATCACGAGCGACAATCCTTCAGTCGGTACGATCATAACCAGTCCGGTTATTTTCAACGGTAATGACGTGCAAAAGAGCACGGCGTTTGATCCAGTCGGTTTTCCGGCCGACGGTGGCTCAACCGTACTCAGAGTTGAGAATCCCGTTGGTTTCACTGTTGCGAGCAACTTCCAAACCATAACAGCAAACGTGAATCAGCCTCGCATCTTTGTTTCTGATACGACCGTGGGCAAGGATCTCCAGCTGCCTCTCACTGTGAGCCTTGAGGGAGCCGCACCCGCAGGTGGCGTAAACCTGACAATCAGTGTGACGGACGCGAACGTTTTGAGGGTTTCATCTTCTGCGACTACGCTGGGTAGTGATACGGGACAACTAAGTCTGCCGATTCCAGCCGGACAATCGTCAGCGCAGATTTTTGCTCAGGCACTCGCTGCTTCAGGAACAGTTCAGATTACGTTCTCTGCACCGGGATTCGGTCCGAAGACGATAACCATCACGCTGTTCCCATCGGGATTTGCTATAACGAATCTGGGAACGAGTTTCAATACGACCGTAACTGCCTCAAACACCACGATAAATATTGCACCGGCGGCTCTCAATCCAGTCACGCTCAATGTGCACCAAACGCAGCAATTGCGTCCGGGGATGACCAACACACTGGTGGATGTGTTTACAGAAGATCCAGCACATCCGTGTGCAAATCCACCTACGGGACCACCGGACAACCCATGCAATAGCACAGTAGGAACAATCACTGTGTCGCCGCTACAGTTCAACGGCGCTGACAATCCGAATTCCAGGACCACTTCATTTCATCCGGCTGCGGTCGGAAGTACGGTGATCAGGGTTCGCGGTCGCGGTGGGTTTTCAGTTGCGAGTAATAACAACAATGTGACCGCGAATGTGAATTGAGCTTACACGGTAATTAGCCTGGCATGACTCATGACAGCAATGGAAAAAATTGTCTTGACATAGAGGAGGTTCGTATTAGAGTTGGTCGCAATTACGCCGTACCTGACGCTTCGAGTCTTTTATCAATATCCAGAGAATAGCTAGGAGGGCTCATGCCATACCAGTGGACAATAATGATCTACATGGCCGGAGACAATGATCTCGAGCAGTTTGGTCTCGAGGACCTTTATGAAATGAAACGCGTTGGCTCGACTGGTGAAGTTGCGATATTGGCTCAGTTTGATCGTCCAGGTTTCGATAAACATACAAAGCGTTATTTTGTTAAGAGCGACAAAGAGACTCAAACGATTGAAAAGGATGAGGTTGGTGATTTGGGAGAGACCAACACGGGAGATCCGGAGGAATTAACAAGATTTATTCTGTGGGGAATGGGCGGTGAGTACGCGGCCCAACGATACCTCGTAATACTATGGGGTCATGCGGCGGGAGTGAATGAGGAAGCGTACTATCCAAAGAACCATATTTTGAAATTATGGGAGAACCGACGGCATGGACTATTTCGGCCCCGCGTGGGTAATGATCGAAGTGCAAGAACTAGATACCTGGAAGACATCCTTCGAACAGATGTGTTGTTTCCACGCAATTATGCATTCGGTCCTGATGCTGAGGCCAGGGACTTTCTTGATAATTTCGAGTTGAAACGCGCTCTCAATGATGTAGGTCATCGTATAGACATCCTGGGCATGGACGCCTGTCTGATGAGCATGGCTGAGATCTGTTACCAACTCCGCCAGAGCGTGGAAATTACAGTTGCCTCCGAATCTCAAACCGGACTCGAAGGTTGGCCCTACGAATCCTTCATCAGAAAGCTGGTTCAACACCCGTCGATGAGCCCTCGCGATCTCGCAAGAATTATCGTGGAAGACTATAAATCGATGTACCAGAAACTAAAGAGGAAAAAAGCTTCGTTAGCCGCTTGTAATATCGCTCATGTGGAGCTCATTAGAACGAGGGTCAACAAGTTGGCCGAGGTTTTGTTATCAAACCTAAATCAAAATCATGTTCTGGCTGCAATTACACACGCGCGAAGTCGAGTGTGGACAGATGATGTAGTTAACTCGATTGATCTATACGACTTCTGTCAACTTCTCGCGAGTACAAGCGATAATGCAGACGTAAGCGAGGCTTGTCTGGCCGTGACGGAAGTATTGTCGAAGGATGATTTTATTTTCAGCCGATGTCGAGTTGGCAAAGAGGCAACTCATTGTAATGGACTAGCAATCTATTTTCCGAAGCGGTGGGTAACACCCACGTATCCGGACTTGGACTTTGTTCATCCTGATGTCACAAGATGGTATGAATTCATCGACACGTACCTTGACAGAATGAAACATTGAAAACGTGTTTGGTACATTCATGATCGTGTAACTGCTGTGA
>JBKPQV010000243.1:0-4021 GCA_046734235.1 Acidobacteriota bacterium | reverse complement strand
CGGACTCTTCTTACCGCTATTATCCATAGCGGTCCTTCTCCAAATAAGCATTACGGCATCTGCCCAATCCACCGCCAGCGTTCAAGGCGCAATTACCGACTCGAAAGGTTCGGTTGTGCCTAACGCAACAGTGGTCGTTCGCAATAAAGCAACCTCAATTGAACGAACCACGCAAACTGACAGCAATGGCAACTATCAGATAGCGGCACTCCCTGTTGGGACCTACACGATAGAAGTCAGAGCTACCGGGTTCAAAACTCAGCTTGCAGATCAAGTTGCCATCGAGGTTGCACAAACTCTCGTGCAAAACTTCCAAATGGATGTCGGAGCAATCTCCGAACAGGTACTGGTAACCTCGGACGCTCCGGTAATCGAAACCGCGACAACCTCAGTCGGGACAGTAATCAATCAACGCACGGTTCAAGAGATCCCACTGAATGGCCGGCACTTCGTTGACCTTGGCCTACTGATCCCTGGGTCGGTAACACCGCCACAGAACGGTTTCTTAACTGCTCCCTTGCGTGGGCAGGGTTCATTTGGTTTGAACACAGCCGGTGGTCGTGAAGATACGGTCAACTTCATGATCAATGGCGTAAACCTCAACGATATGGTTCAGAACCAGATCACTTTCCAACCATCAATCAACACGGTTCAGGAGTTTAAGGCAGATAATTCGACTTTCAGTGCTGAATACGGCCGCAACTCCGGTGCGATCGTCAATATTGCTACGCGTTCAGGCGCAAACGATTTTCATGGAGAGTTTTTCGAATTCTTCCGCAATAGCGCTCTCGACGCGAGAAACTTTTTTGAGCGAACGCCCGATCCTGCGCCTTTCAAAAGAAACCAATTCGGTTTCAACGTGGGTGGGCCAGTCTTGTTGCCCCACTTTGGCGACGGTGGTCCAATGTTCAGTTACAAAGGTCAGAACAAGACCTTCTTTTTCTTTAGCTACGAGGGTCTTCGTCAACGACAAGGTTTGACGATCTCCGGCGTCACGGTGCCCACTGAAGCGCAACGTGCGGGTGTTACTGATCCGGTGGTTCAGAAACTGTTGCCTTTGATTCCCCATGCTAACGTTGGCACAAATGGTTTCGCCGGTTCAGCAACGGCCCCCGTCAATATTGATCAATTTACAACCGACATCAGCCACAACTTCAGCAGCAACGACCGGCTTCACGGCTACTACGCTATCCAACGAGATCAACGCGGTGAGCCCACGTTGCAACTAAACACCGTACCAGGTTTCGGCGACACGCGGACGTCACGTCGTCAAGTATTCACATTGAATGAAACCCACACGTTCGGTCCGGCGATAGTTAATGAAGCCCGGTTTGGTTTTAATCGAATCCATATTCTTTTCGATCCAAACGCTCACCTTAACCCGCTCGACTTCGGAATCCGAAACGGAGTGACTGAAGCGATCGGATTGCCTCAGATGAACGTCACTGGAGCTACCTTGAACTTTGGTGGTCCGTCGGGTTTTCCGCAAGGTCGGTCCGATACCACTTATGTTCTTTCCGACACAGTTAATTATCTTCGTGGCAATCACTCGTTTAAGCTTGGTGGTGAGTGGCGTCGCTTCTTGAACAACAACACCAACAAAGACACTGGTACCCTTGCGTTTGCGAATATGAACGATTTCCTGGCCGGTCGCGCAAATACCTTCACGGTAACGCTCGGCGACGTCTCGAGTGCAATCGCTCAGGGTGCCTTGGGAGTCTTTGCCCAGGACAACTGGAAGCTTAGACCTAACCTGACGTTAGAACTCGGATTTCGCTACGACTGGTTGATGTCGCCGACGGAACGTTATGATCGGTTTGTATCCTGGGTACCGACCAGTAATTCACTGGTGCGAGTCAACAACGGACTTGCGCCCGTCTATCAAACTAACTCATCAAACTTCCAGCCGCGCGTTGGCTTCTCGTGGGATCCATTCAAGGACGGGAAGACGTCGGTGAGGGCTGCTTATGCAATTCTCGCCGACCAACCAGTTACAAATCTGGTGCTGACACAGGCAGGTAATCCACCATTTGCAACGGCAGTTGCGTTGCCCGCCAATACAACTGCGCTGCTTTCGAACTTAACCAGTGTTGCGATACCGGGAACAACCGTTTCTCCAACATCAGCAGATCCCGAATTTAATAACGGTTACGTTCAGTCCTGGAACCTGAACGTGCAGCGTGAGATTGCACAGGGTATCGGAGTCACGGTTGGCTACTTTGGCTCGAAGGGAACGCACCTTCGGCTTACACGTAATCCAAACCAAACATTTCTCAATGCCGCGCTAAACGCAGTTCGGCCGTATCCGACAGTTGCTTCGGGCAGTCCAATTGCACCAAATGTCCCGATGTTGAATATCACATTCCGTGAAGGCACCGGCATTTCAAGCTACAACGCGCTGTGGATCACAGCCAACAAGCGTCTATCGCGCGGATTGCAATTCAACACGTCTTACACCTTCTCGAAATCGATCGATTACAACTCGCAGAGTTCGCAAGGTGTGACACTGCAGGATAGTTACAACTTACGAGGCGATCGTGGGCTATCAGATTTTGACGCTCGACACCGCTTCGTTGTGAGCGGGCTGTATGAACTTCCGTTTAACGGAAATCAGTTTAAGGAAGGTTGGCAGTTCTCGCTGATTACACAGCTACAAACTGGCAATCCAGTAAATTTCCTCGCCGGTAACGCCGGAGCAATTGGAACCACGATTCCGGCTGCCAACGCGAATTCGTTGACCGGCCTGGCCACCTTGAGACCCGACATAATTGGCCCAATCACGATAAATCCTGTCGCAGCGGCAACCGGGATTGGAATTCAGTATTTTCCAAATCTCGTGTGCGATCCTCGACCGGGCGGAAATTGTCCGTCAGGAGCGGGCGTGGGCTTGCCGGTCGCCTTTATTAACGGCAAGACGATTTATCACTTTGGCAGCATGGGACGAAACGTGATAATTGGCCCCGGCTTTAACAACTCCGACGTCTCGCTGATCAAACGCACCAAGATTGGTGAGAATAAGTTGATCGAATTTCGCTGGGAAGTATTCGACGTTTTCAACCACGCGAACCTTGGTCAACCTGGTAGGACCGCGCAAGTTGGTAGCAACGCATTTGGCGTTATTACGAACACGCGTTTTCCAACTGGCGACTCAGGTTCTTCAAGACAAATGCAATTTGCTTTGAAGTTCAAGTACTAATAGTTGCCACAGATTTATACGGATAAGACGGATAAATACGTCTAATGCTGTGTAGGGGTTTCTCTCCCCGCAACAAACGGCCACTCAGCGTAAGCTGGGTGGCCGTCTTTTAATTGCTGATTTTTGATTGTTGATTGCTGATTGATTGTGTCCGATATGCTGTAGCTTGTCGGGAATTCCCCAATCCGAGACTTAATTCTTGTTTGATTCTCGATTTCAATGCCCGACAAGCTAAGCATATCGGACACAATCAATCAGCACCACGGCCATCGGGCCATGATTCGTTCTCGAATGTGGCTTGATTGAAAAAGGTACTGCAGTATTTTTGCGGGATAGTGGCGGAGAGCATCTGCTGCCAGATGCTGTGGTTCCATTCACTGGCCTCAGTCGATGAAGCTGCCAGAACAAATAATGGTGAGACTCACGGGGCATGACTCCCTTGGTTCGAGCTTGGTTCGAGTCGGGGGAAGGCTCGGCTAAAAAGGACAAAAAATTCTAGCATCGGCAAATTACATTGCTAACGGATAATTTACTTTGCCTTAATTCTCTATGTGTAGAGTTTATGCGGTTTTCGTGGGCGTTACTTTGCGGTTTGCTTAGTTAGACCAAGCCTCAGAATTTCAGCCTCGAGGTCACCAGCAATTTTGTCGGGGAGATCGGTGGTATCGACCTCAACTCTAATTTGGGCCAACTCATATATCGGCCGCCGTCGTTCAAAGAGCTCAACGGCTTGTTGCTTCGTTCGGCCAAGAGGTCGATCTTCAGTAGAAGCCACAATTCTTTGCCAACAGATCTCAAAAGGAGTGTCTAGCCATATGCTGATGG
>JBKPQV010000242.1:0-3956 GCA_046734235.1 Acidobacteriota bacterium | reverse complement strand
CGCCGGATTAATTTGAAGGCTCATTTGGTGGAGACCATTGCCGGAACCGGCAAACAATCTTTGGAGCGTTTTAAGGATGGCAAGGCTCGAAGTGTTGCCTTGAGTTCGCCCTGGGATCTCCAATTAGTCGGATCAACACTTTATATTGCGATGGCTGGACCACACCAGATCTGGAAACTCGATCTTGATAAGGATGAAGTTTCCACTTTTGCGGGTTCAGGTCGTGAGGCTCGTCTGGATGGCCCCGTGCTGGAGGCTGGCTTTGCGCAGCCTTCCGGGATCGCAACCGACGGACAGAAGCTGTTCGTAGCAGATAGTGAGTCGAATATTATTCGAGCAATCGATCTCGGAGAGGGACAAGTTAAGACCCTGGTGGGGGGTGACTTGTTTGAGTTTGGCGATGTCGACTCAATCGGAGACAACGTTCGACTTCAGCACCCACTAGGGATCGTAACCGTTGGCAGCAAGTTGTTGATTGCTGATACCTACAATCACAAGATCAAGCAGCTGGATCCGAAGGAGCGAAAGGTCAGTACCTTAGTCGGTACTGGAAAACCGGGACAGGCCGATGGATCTTCACCGTCGTTTTACGAGCCGGGAGGCCTGAGTGTTGCGAATGGAAAGCTTTATGTCGCGGATACCAATAATCACGCTATCCGGGTCGTAGACCTCAAATCGAAAAAGACTTCAACCTTACGCATCAGCGGCTTAACGCCCCCGAGCGGTTCGATGGAAACCAGTGCGACCGAAACTGGTCCAAACGCCGAAGAGATCAAAGCGTCGGTCCAGAAGTTGCGCGCTGGCGAGAATGGTTCATTGGTAATTAGTGTTGAGCTGCCTGTCGGATATCATCTAAACCCCGCTGCTCCACAGCGCTATAACGTCACAGTGGACAATGAGAACGTCATCAAGGTTGATGAGAAAGTAGCGGGGCGGCCAGCGAAGGACTTAAAACTACCAATTCGGATTCCACTCAATGTTTCAAGTCAGGGTTCGGTAAATCTTCGCGCTCAAGTCACGCTTTTCTACTGTAGAGAAGACAACACAGGGACATGTCGTATTAAGACTCTGGTCTGGCAGGCGCCAGTTCAAATAACAGACGATGCAAATGCGCCGACTGAAGTAAGAGTTCAAGGAAAGCTTACGGCGGAGTAACATTCATGACACCGCAACCTAGACACCACCGGCTTTAGCCGCGTGGAGTTTCAACTTCCTTGTTACTAGACGCGACACTTAACACCCTGCGTGCGGCTGCGCCGCGCGCAGGATTTTTGGGGGCTTGTGGTAGTGAAAAAGTTGAGTCTCCACACGGCTAAAAGCCGGTGGTGTCCAGGTTGCAGAGTCAATGACCATCTAAGTCGCTCAACTTGCCCTCGATTCAGGCGCCGAGTAATATCAATCCTCCCCTAAATTCTGATTTAAGGAGTGAGTGTTGTGGGCGATAAACCATTTCTCACTGACATTAAGACTTTGCGTGAAAGAGCACGTAAACACATTGAAAACGGAGCTGTCACTGAAGGTTATGCAGCCGATCGTGAGACGGTTGTCAAACTTTTGAACGAAGCGTTGGCAACCGAGTTAGTTTGTGTTTTGCGCTATAAAAGACATTACTTCATGGCGTCGGGAATTAACGCTGAAGGAGTAGCTGCCGAATTCCTGCAGCACGCCAATGAAGAACAAGGCCATGCTGATCTAATTGCCCAACGCATAGTTCAACTAAAGGGTGAGCCGAATTTCAATCCGGACGGCTTGCTGACGCGAAGTCATGCCGAATACGTTGAAGGTAATTCACTGATCGACATGATCAAAGAGGATCTTGTTGCCGAACGAATCGCCATTGATAGTTATCGAGAGATGATCACTTACTTTGGCAATGACGATCCGACCTCGAGGCGAATGCTTGAAGGCATCCTGGCGATGGAAGAAGAACATGCTGACGATTTAGTGAACTTGCTGGACAAGATGGGCTAGGACCAACAGCCGGATGGGAGTTGATCTTGGGGCTTTGAACTTTGAGCTTTGTACTTTGAGCTTTGAACGCTTGGTTCGCCGGGAAAAGTACGAAGCACAAAGTACGAAGTACAAAGCACAAAGTACAAAGCACAAAGTCCGGTTTAAGTGAGTCAATGTTTAGAGCGTGATGCTTTGCAGTTGCAGCATCACGCTTGTTAGTCTCTGCGTATTGATCAATAAGTCTTCAAATTCAAACACTGCTGGTCGCCCAACCGTTTGTAGTAGTTGTGGAGCGATAGTTGGCGCAGGCGAACCAAATTGCGGTGTTTGTGGTGCTTCAACGTCTACTCGCCAACCCGCGGCGCGGGGAAATGTCCCGGATCGTGAGACGTTGAGATTTGCACGCGCGATTCTTAATCGTCCTTACAAATTTACGATCGCTTTCCTTATCGCCAATCTCTTTGTCTTTTTTCTGATGTGGGAATCAGACGGCCTGACTAGCCAGGTTTTGTGGAAAGGCTTTTCCCTCCCGGTATTGTTAGCGTACGGCGCTAAGATGAATTCATATATCGCCGGGCCAAATCATGAATGGTGGCGATTCGTTACGCCGATGTTCATCCACGTCAACCTCCTTCATTTGCTGGTAAACATGTATAGCCTATGGATGATTGGTCCTTATGTGGAAAAGCTTTATGGCTCCGCAAAGTTTGTCGTGTTTTGGGTGCTGACCGGGATTGCTGGAGTTGTCGCGAGCTATTTGACGGTGAGGCCAAATCTAGCCGTGGGCCCTTTGAGTTTTATTTTCAAGGCACTTGATGAACCATCCGCTGGAGCATCTGGAGCATTATTTGGTTTGGTCGGAGTGCTCTTTGTTTTTGGAATCAAGTTTCGACACGAATTACCGGAAGGGTTTAAGCGAGCATTTGGCACCGGTCTGCTCCCGGTCATAACGATTAATCTTTTCATTGGATTTTTGGGAAGAGGTTTTATAGACAATGCGGCCCACCTGGGTGGACTGTTATCGGGAGCTGCCCTGGCCCTTGTTGTGCAATACCGACGCCCGGGCGAGAGCCAGGGCAGTGCAATCACCTGGCGGGTTTTGCAAGTAGCGGCGTTGGGTTTGTTAGTGCTCTGTTTTTACAAAGTCGCACGAAATTTTAATGAGCCCCCTCCACCTCTAGTTGTGACTCAATCCACACCGCGAGATGTTTTTCTTAACTATATTCAAGTCATGAATCACTCTCATGAAACAATTGCCTCGGTGCTTTATGAAAGTGATGTAAGCAATGTGGATCCAACTGTAAAAAATTTGGAGGCAGTGGCGGCGCCAGATCCTCGCGCCGATGAATTGCGAAGACGCCTGATTGAGTTGCTCGCTAAAGTAACCACACAGGCTGTAGCTAGTCCCAGCCCCAGCACCACGGTTGGACCACGACGCGGTTCCAAGCTAGACGAGAAAGTGATCAAAGAGTTTGAGAGCTGGCAGAACGACTACAATGACTGGCTTAAAACAACTGTGCAGAATCTAAATCAGTAATTGCAAACTTAATTAGGAGATAGAGATGGAGATTAAGAAGGTTGGGGTATTAGGTTGCGGACTCATGGGGGCGGGTATTGCGCAGGTAGCCGCAAGTGCTGGATTCGAAACCGTAGTGAAAGAAGTCTCGGAAGATTTGATTGCTAAAGGGTTCGCAGGAATTGAAAAGTCGCTGGCAAAATTTGCGGAAAAAGGAACGATTACTCAAGACCAACAAAAAGACATACGTGGGCGTCTTTCAGGAACCACTGATTTTGAACGACTAGCGGACTGCGACATCATCATCGAAGCTATTATTGAAAACCTTGATGAAAAGAGACGGACTTACAAGCAGTTGGATGAGTTATGCAAGCCTGAAACAATCTTTGCTTCCAATACGTCATCGTTGTCGATCACGGAGATGATGACCGCGACCTCAGCTGAACCTGTCTCTTATACACATCTCCGAGCCCACGAGACTCGTGCA
>JBKPQV010000241.1:0-6693 GCA_046734235.1 Acidobacteriota bacterium | reverse complement strand
CTTCCAGTGGGTGGTGAACTGGCAGTTCGTTGGCCCGAGCTAAAAGTTTTGTAGATCAGTTCGAATCGAACAGACGGCAGATGAATCCCCACACCCCGCCAAGTTCCATCACCGCCAAAATCATATCAATCAACCCTTTTCGCAACGGCAAATAGACCGCATCATTTTCAGGATTGATGATTCCGAGAAAACCGGAGTCTCTAAAGTTTTGCGCACTCCGGCCCGTAAACAGGATTTTGCCGTTGAGAAAAACGCTAACGTCGTCACTGTAACCGAGCAAAAGCTTTTTCACCTGTTCGCGGTCTGACTCAATCGAAGTTCGGGCGTATATGACTTTCATTCCGGGCTGAGGGTTCAATCGTTTTGAAAAGTCATTCGCAAAAGTGACACGCGGGTGCGGAGCTTCGCGATAACGATAGAGCACCACGAAGCCCGGTGCTTCGGCTTCGACGTCTTCCCATTTGATGGCCTGGATATCAGACGGAGAAAGCGGTTTTTCAAGATTACGTTCTAGCGCATCGTACGATGGCGACAAGCTCCATTTAGTCAACGTCGCCGGGGGCATTGGAGGTAGTTGACGCTTCCAGGGAACGTCTGGAGTTTCTCGAATTTCGAAGTTCGAAAAATAAGTTTGGCCAGTCAATACTGCCAGCCCAACCAGGCCTTTCTGAACACCGCTCTTCAAATCGTTCATGATCAGTACAGGCGTTTGCATATCTTTCACATAGAATTTTCCTTGCGCGCCGGCAAATTCTAAGCGCATGTGAAACCACTCGTTTTTAGGTATGTCTAAAGCTGCAGTAAAGCCTGGCCCATTGTAGATTTGCCAGTTAAGCCCGGTATTGATTACCGGAGTGTACTGGACCGCGTCAGGTAAGGTGGATTTGTGTGGACGGAGATATACCCACTCAGCATTGTTGCCGTCAATCCGAAATTGAATCCCAAAGAAACCTCTTGGTCCTTTGGCCAGAACATCAACGTCGACCACACCATCACGCACTGTCAGATCTTTGAGTGTTGCAGCGCCGCCGTCTAGAAAGAGAGTTTTACGTCCTTCGAATTCAACCGCTTTCGCCTGTCCGTCCAACGCCCAGCGCGGAGAGTCAACGGGTATTGAGATTGACTGTTGTGCAGCCGAAGGAGAAGCCTTCGTAAGAACCATCAGCAAAAAAGAAAAGCAGACCACTCTTAAGGTTTTAATAAGAAGATGCCGGCTGGTCATGATTTGAAATATTATCCTTCGCACAGAGTAGTGGAACGTATGATTTCTTGAGCGCAACTTCACGTATTGGCTTGCGAAGACTGCATAGTTTTGTGATTGAAGGGCCCGTAGCCGTGATGAATTGCATTCCAAAATGAATCTTATTTGGGAGCATCCGGAAAATGACCAAGTTAGAGAACAGCCGAGTTGTTCGCTTCGGCGAAACGAAGATCAAAATCCCGGGTCCTCCGGACCTGCATTATGTAAATGCCATTCAAAGGGGAACGTTAAAGGTATTGCTGTCTTGTCCAGTTCCGCCAAATCGACAGACTCCCCACGACCAGGACGAAATCTACGTCATCGCAAATGGCCATGGAGTAATTTTCCACGATGGCCAGCGCGACACTTTTGAACCAGGTGATTTGATCTTCATCGCTGCCGGAACGGAGCACTGGTTTGAGGATTTCAGTGAAGATCTGGCGGTATGGGTAGTTTTCTTCGGACCGGTCGGCGGCGAGATTGCAGCGCAGGGCTAACTAATCACTTTTGTACGAGCAAAATCCCCCACACGGCAGTGTGGGGATGGTTCAAGTCCTTTCTACAAGAGCACTGAGCCAAGGCGAGTACAATCCCCCACACGGCAGTGTGGGGATGGTTCAAGTCCACACTATTTATTGGCTGCCTCGATTTGTCCGACTTTAATTGAGATGCAAATAAATAGGTCGGACTTGAACGATCCCCACACTGCCGTGTGGCGGATTTGCTAACTCTTCCTGTTGGTGCGTCTTCCTGCAGATGGCGATCAGGCGGAGATCCTCCTCGAAAAGCTGGCCAAAGAATGTACGCTAGCAAGCGACTAAGAAAGCTTGGTCACGACAGAATTTTCGTCGTCGAGCCACAGCGATCAGAGCTATACTGCGCCGGAAGTTAGTCCTTCTTAATCGTAGTGACTCAAGAAAATAACCAGACTGAGAAATTGTTTTCTTACGGAACTCTCCAACGGGATTCGGTTCAACTCGATACCTTTGGCCGGCTATTGACAGGCACTCCAGATGCTCTAATCGGATATCGGATAGCAATGATTCCGATCACTAACCAAACAATTATCAAGGCTACAGGTGATACTCACTACCGAAACTTAGAATTTACCGGTCATGAGAACGACCAAGTCGAGGGCACTGCGTTCGCTGTTACGATTGCCGAACTTGAGAAGTCAGATGAATATGAGAAGGATGCAAACTACACGCGTGTGCAAGTGCGCTTGAGGTCCGGCATCAGTTCCTGGGTCTATTTACATCATTCTTCCTGATTAACAACGGCCGAGAGGAAACGACATGCCTCATGCTGTTCCAATGTTCCATGTTCCTGATGTTCAAGCAGCTGTTGATTGGTATTCAAGGATCGGCTTCAACGCAGTAGATACTTACGGAAACGACAGCGACGGATGGAGCTTTGCGGTACTGGCTTTCGGCAATAGTCGAATCATGCTTAACCAGGGCGGTCAGCCAAGTTCAAGCTTTCGCCGGGAAGTAGACCTTTATCTCTATACGGAAAACGTTGACGGAATATTTGAGTCAATTAAGGACCGCGTTGATGTAATTGAAGGACCACACGACACGTTCTACGGTATGCGCGAGGTAATAATCCGTGACCTAAATCGCTTTTGGATTACCTTTGGACAGCCAAGCACGTTTGCCTCGTTGATCGATGCTGTTCGCCGTGTTGACATTGAAGGCGTGCGGAATGCTCTCAGGTCAACAGATTTGAAACCAGTAACTTTGTCTGCAGCTTTATCAATTGCCTCGAGCCCCGACTATCAAAACCACGAAATAGCAACAATGCTTAAAGATGCTGGAGCAGTGTTGCCAGCCGAGGTCCAGGCTGATGTTTTACGGTCATATGTCGGCAAATATGTTGGTGACAAGGATTTTGAAATAAACGTCACTTTTGACGGAGGAAAGCTGTTCGCTTCACCTGGGAATCACGAGCCTCTGAGCCTCATGGCTATCGATCAAATAACCTTCACACCAGAGTCGTTCGACAACTACGGTTTGCTTATATTCAATGTCCAAGACGGCATTACGACCGGATGCGTTCTCAGGCATGCAGGCGACGAATTCCAGTTGAGAGCAGTTAAATAGTGAACCGATCAACCCTCAAGTGCCTGGGAATCGTTGACTCCCTCAAGCAAAAACGTATATAAAACCGCCCAATCCCTAGTCCCAGACTTTCGTTAAGGAGTCTTCCTATGAAGCGCCTGGCCTTTCTCTCAGTTCTGGCAGTTCTCTCTTTAATTACTTTTACAACAAAAACGAAGAGCGCCGTTGACAGTGGACCATCAGCAAATGGCAGTTTTCAGTTTGCACTCGAAGATGGCAACATTCGTTACGTTGAATTCGACGCTCGCATTCAAGATAACAACACCCGCGGCACGATGACATTTACCGATCCCAATGGCGTTGTTGGCGATGAAAACGGTACGAGTCAAGGTGGGACAGTAAGTGCCACGTTCGACTGCATGCGGATCGAAGGTAATCGCGCCGTTATGGGGGGAGTCGTATCGAGTTCAAGCATTGCCGCAGCCGTGGGCCGTCGTATGCTACTCGTGGTTGAAGACAACGGTGAGGGTGTAGATCAGCCAGCGCCCGACAAGCTCACATGGGGCGTCTATGAAGCATTTGGAACAGGCTGGATTCCTAAAGATGCCGAGCGCGACGACGACAACGGCGCATCGCTTACCTGGATTGCTACCGATGCAGAACGACCAGATGATGTTGGTATTCCGTCACGCACAAATCCGCTCGTCGGATGTCAGAGTTTCCCACTGTCGTCTTATGCGTTTGTGAATGTCGAACACGGAGGCGGCAATATTCAGATTAGGCCTTAAGCCTTATTTGGTTCAGACACCATCGGGCTTTGTGAAAAGTCCGAATGTAGACCTTAACCACCAAGACACGAAGACTCAAAGACACAAACTGCCCCTTAAGTTTTAAATTTGTGCCTTAGTGTCTTTGGGTCTTTGTGTTAGTTTTTTTCCGTTCCGAGTTTTCGCACAGTCTCTAAAGCCCGATGGTGTCTGCGTTGACTTTTGCTAAGGCTTTCAGCTTCGCAGTCATCGTTCTTTGCGCAAAGGAAGGTTTAATGAAAATCGCGCTTGCTTCTCCTCGGGTCGCGACAAATCTCAATGAAGGTTTGGACAAGGTGAAACTGCTAATCGCTGAGGCCGCTCGCCAAGCCGCCGAAATTGTCTGTTTCCCTGAAGCCTATCTTCCCGGTCTCAGAGGACAGGATTTCAACGTGCCTGACTTTGATGCAAACGACCAAAAGCGGGTCGTTCGCGCTGTTACTCATTGGGCGCACACGTACAAAATCTCCACGGTCCTCGGAATGGAGCGCGTTACAGATCAAGGACGTCAAATTGTTGCGGTGGTAATTGGACCAGACGGCGAAGTCCAGGGCTACCAAACAAAGAATCAGCTGGATCCTTCAGAGGATAAGTTTTATGTGCCCGGTAACAAACGTCAAATGTTTAGTGTGAACGGAACCAAGTTTGGCGTGACGATCTGCCACGAAGGATGGCGCTATCCTGAGACTGTTCGTTGGGCTGCTGCCCGTGGCGCAAAGGTAGTATTTCACCTACAACACACTGGAGCAGAGTTGGATGGAATCAAACTAACTCACTGGGGTTCAAGCGACGCACCGTACTACGAAAAGGGTATGACGATGCGTAGCATCGAGAACACGATTTACTTTGCAAGTGTGAATTATGCACTCCGCTTCCAGGAGTCAGCGACGAGTGTGATTAACCCCTCGGGTCAATGTGAAGCATTCCTGCCTTACGGGGAAGAAGGTGTCCTGGTCCACGAAATTGATCTTGAGAAAGCGACTGGGCTACTGGCCGCTCGCTATGCACCCGAACGGTATGAGGAAGCTTGAGTTAGCCAATTGCCGCCGTGGTTTGCTGGCCTTCGAGTTCTGCAATGAGGTCCTGCAACAGTCCTGCCACCTGGTCGCCGTCCAGATATCCCTTTCCTAACATCTTAATAATCCGGCGTTCCTTTGATTCTCCGGTTACTTCTTTGAAAATCGCCCGAGCGAAGGCCACTACGACCTTGCCGTCAAATTGTTTTCCCGAGTTCTGTCTCAAATCCCGAACTACATCTTCAAAGGAACGACGCCGGCGGTAAGGTCGATCGGTCGTCATGGCATCAAATGCGTCGGCAAGCGACACAATCTTAGCTCCCATTGGAATTTGCTCGTCGGTGAGTCCATCGGGATAACCTTTACCATCAAGTCGTTCGTGATGATACTTGGCCATCAGTGGGATATCTGCGTACGGATGATTGATCGGAGACAAAATCTCGTAACCAGCGGTGGGGTGACGATTCAATTCACTCGATTGCTTCGCATCGATATGGTAAGGCGCATTGATGATGTTTCGATCTACGACTAGCTTACCGACGTCATGGAGATACCCGGCAATTTGAATTCCCTCAACTTCTTCTTCAGACCAACCCAACTCCCGGGCGATAATTTCGCTGTAACGCCCTACGCGTTCCGAATGGCCTTGCGTGTACTTATCCTTAATATCGATCGCAGCAGCAAATGCCCGGACCGTATCACGATAGATGGCACGCAATTCTTCGTACAGGCGACGATTCTCCTCCGCACGGCGGGCAACTTGTTCGATTAGGCGATGGGTATGAATTCCAACGCCTATATGTCGGACCATCGCTCGAATGGTCTCAAAGTCTTCGCTGGAAAACTCCTCACCGCTAGCTTTTCCTCCAAGCAACACAAAACCAGTGAGTTGGTTTTGAACTATCATCGGAACTACAAGTTCTACGCCTTCAGTTGAGAAGGTCTGATGATAGCGTTGAATAAACAAGGAGTCGCTTTCTCCCACCAAAAGGGCTGGCGCCGCTGCGAGTAGTTCGTGTTCCTCTTGTTCGCCGATTGTAAATTGAGTTATCAACTCCTCATGAAGTCCCCACGCTGCAACACACCCAAGTTCTCTCTGCTCGCTGCACTCTACAACTGCTCCACGCCGCAACGCGAGAGTTCCAAGCAACAAGTGCATCGACGTTCGCACCATTTCAGAGAAGTCGCCTGTGTTTGCTACTTCCTGTCCCAGATCAGCGAGCGCCCCGAATGTATGTATGAGTTTTTGTGTTGAAGGTACCATTCAGCTCTAATGAAGTGTAGGTGATGAGCTCAGCGTAGAAAGGTCGGAGAGTGCTTCTTGCTCATTCTTGGCGAGAGCCACATGCCTGGTCAGCCCAAGCATTTGAAACAGCTCAACTGTTTGATTGTTGACATCCGAAAAAACCACCCGGGCACCGTTCCTCTCGGCGACATCTATGATGCCAAGTAGAATCGAGACGCCAATGCTGTTAACCAATTCAGTATCGCCAAAGTCAATGACGAGAGCCCGACAACCCGAATCGAGCTGTCGGCGGCATTCACGTTCTATCTTCTCGCCCGTGAGTTTG
>JBKPQV010000240.1:0-7135 GCA_046734235.1 Acidobacteriota bacterium | reverse complement strand
ACTTTGGTGACGCGATTGATGGAGATTACCTGATCTTTAAGATCGAGTCCCTGGGCGGGGATACGTTGCTTGGGTTGTCTCATAACTATTCTTTACTTTTCTTTCGCGACTTCTTCTCTACAACAACTTCTTCGGCAGCTGCTTCCTCGTGGTTCTCTTCGGCTGCAGCCAATTCATTTTTGTTCAAGCCCGCGGCCCTGGCAGCTTCGGTCAACGCTTTGATTCGACCGTGATACAAATAACCACCCCGATCGAAAACCACCTGCTCGATACCTTTTGCAAGTGCCCGTTCAGCTATTGCCTGACCGATACGACGAGCGGCGTCGAGATTACCGCCGGTGCCTCCACGTAGATCCTTCTCGGTGCTGGAGGCCGAGACTAATGTCTGCCCCTCGCGGTCATCGATCACCTGCGCATAGATGTGGTTCAAGCTCCGATAGATAGCCAGTCGTGGCCTATCAGTACTGCCCTTCACCTTACGACGAATGCGCTGGTGAATCGCGCTTCTAACAACTGCTCTATTAGTGTTTGCCATCTTCCCTCTAAATATTTTCGATTGCCGATTGCCGATTCTCAAATCTGCAATCTGAAATCTTCAATCTGAAATTATTTGCCTGTCTTGCCGGGTTTCAACTTGATCGGCACGCCAGCGTAACGCACGCCTTTGCCCTTATATGCATCTGGCTTACGGAGCTTGTGCATCTCTGCGGCTACCTGGCCCAGCTTCTGCTTATCGATACTTGTAAGCGTCAATGTCGTCTGGTACTGCTGAATGCTACCCTTGGTTGTAAGACGTTCCGCCTTAGCATCCACTTCGGGTGGCAATGGAAACTCAATTGGATGCGAGTAACCGAGCGAGAACACAATCTTCTTGCCCTGGACATCGGCCTTGTAACCGACCCCAACAACATCCATCTGCCTGCTAAAACCTTCGGTAACGCCGACTATCGCGTTGTTAGCCAAAGCGCGAGCTAATCCATGCAGTGCCGCCTGATCAGCAGACGCGCGCTCGGCACGTAACTCCTCGCCCTCGACTTTGAAGTTAATCCCAGCGGGAATTGGAGTCTTTAGCGTTCCTTTAGGACCCTTGACTTCGAGTTCCTTATCATGAACGGTAACACTCACGCCCTTCGGCACCGTAATCGGCTTTTTTCCTATTCGCGACATAATATTATTTCCGATTTCAGATTGCAGATTTCAGATTGGCTCGACGCCTTCGACTCCAGATAACAATCTGAAATCTGCAATCTGAAATCTCAAATTTAGTAGATCTGGGCCAACAACTCGCCGCCAATGTTTTCGCGACGAGCAGTCTTACCACTCATCAAACCCTTCGAAGTCGAAACGATATTTATGCCGTAACCGCCGAGCACTTTAGGAATATCGCTCGAGCCGACATAAACACGCCTACCTGGAGTTGACACTCTCTGCAGATGCGTAATCGACGAAGTTCCACGAGCGTCATAACGCAGAAAGATACGAATCGTTCGCTTCAGGCCTTCGCCCTTGATCACGAAGTTATTGATGTAGCCCTCTTCCTTAAGAATGCGGGCAATTTCAAGTTTCAGCTTCGAAGCCGGAATATCGACACGCGAGTGCTTCGCCGCAATTGCATTGCGGATTCGGGTCAACATATCGGCAATAGGATCAGTCATGTATCACTCCATTTTGAATTGCAGATTTAAGATTTCAGATTGCAGAATAAAATCTGAAATCTGCAATCTCCAATCTGCAATGTTCTTACCAGCTCGACTTAACCACCCCAGGAATCTGTCCCTGGAGTGCTAACTCACGAAAACAGATACGACACAGGTTGAACTTGCGCAGGTAACCGCGCGGCCTGCCGCATCGCTTACAGCGCGTGTAGGCCCGCACCGAAAATTTCGGCTTGCGTCCCGCTTTCGCTATCAATGATTTCTTAGCCATAGATTTTGAACTTTGTTTTTGGTTCTTGGTTTTGGACTTGGGCCTTGGGTCTTTGGTCTTGTCGAAACTCGAAGACCAAAGGCCAAAGCCCCAAGACCACTTCCTAGTTTCTAAACGGCATCCCCATAGCCTTCAACAACGCACGCGCTTGTTCGTCATTTCGCGCTGTTGTAACGATCGAGATGTTCATACCTCTCAACTTATCGACTTTGTTGAAGTCGATCTCCGGAAAAATTAACTGCTCACGAATCCCAATGGTGTAATTTCCGCGGCCATCAAATGCTTTTGGTGAAACGCCCCGAAAGTCCCTAACTCGGGGTAGTGCGACAGACATTAAGCGATCGAGAAACTCGTACATGCGATCGCCCCGCAACGTCACCACCACACCAATAGGCATTCCCTGGCGCAACTTAAACGAAGCAATAGATTTCTTGGCCTTAGTGATAACTGGCTTCTGTCCGGTGATTGCGCGCAACTCATCTGCAGCCGTATCGAGAATCTTCGCGTTGGCAATTGCCTCGCCCATTCCCATATTGAGCACAACTTTCTCAATGCGCGGAATCGCCATCGGATTCTTGATGCCAAACTCTTTGGCAATCTGCGGTGCTACATCTTTTTGATATCGCTCTTTTAACCTTGCTGCCATTTCAGTTCCTCGTCTGCGATCTTACTTCTCCAAAGAGTGACCGCTCTTTGCGGCGACGCGCATTTTCGACTCGCCTTCACCTTCATATCTAACCCTGGTTGGTTTTCCTGATTGCGGGTCGATCAACTGGACGTTGGAGATGTCGATGAACGCTTCTTTATCTACAATACCGCCACCACGGTTGGCCTGTGGGTTCGCCTTCTGATGGCGCTTGATCATTCCCACACCTTCAACCTTAATCTTTCCTTTTGCCGGCGCCACTTCCAACACGCGGCCCCTTCGCCCTTTGTCGCGCCCGGCGATAATTACAACCTGATCATTCTTACGGACTTTCGAGCGCTTTGTGCCTGCCATATCCTTAAATTACCTCCGGCGCGAGCGAAACGATTTTCATGAAGTTCTTGTCGCGCAATTCACGCGCTACTGGACCAAACACGCGCGTGCCAATTGGTGTTCCATCTTCCTTAATCAAAACTGCAGCGTTCTGATCAAACCTAACGTAGGTGCCGTCCGCGCGCCGGACTTCTTTACGTGTTCGCACAATCACGGCATCCTGGACCGTCCCCTTCTTGATGGTTCCGTCAGGAGACGCTTCTTTAACAGTCACCTTGATACGATCTCCGAGACTCGCGATTTTGCCTGTAGATCCGCCTATCGGCATGATCATCTCAACTCGTCGCGCTCCTGAATTGTCGGCAACCTCCAAAGAGGTCTGCATCTGAATCATAACGAAATCCTCATTTCGAATTGCGAATTTCGAATCTCGAATTTCGACTTGGAAACCAAATCCGAAATTCGCATTCCGAAATTCGAAATTTATTTAGCCGCCTTTTGCACTATTTCCACTACACGCCAACGCTTTCTTGCTGAAAGAGGACGGGTCTCCACTATTCGCACCTTATCGCCAACCGTGGCTCCCAGCTCGTCGTGCGCCATGAACTTCGACGTCCGACGAACATAGCGCCGGTACTTGCTGTGTCGCACCAAACGATCGACACGAACAACCACAGTCTTCTGCATCTTGTCGGAAGCAACTGTTCCAACTTTTTGTGAACGATGTGCGCGGCTGGTGTCAGCTTTCTTCGCTTCACTCGCTGCGGGCGTGATGTTGTCTTGATTCTCTGCCATTCTTCTCACACACTTCCGGCTGCCGACCTAATTTTCGGCTCAACCTTTATTTGCCTGCCTGGCGCGTAATTGTTTCAATCCGCGCTAAGGATTTCTTTTCCTGTCGAATACGCTTCACCGCATCAACTTCGCCTAGAGCCAACTTGAAGTTCAGCCGGAATAGCGACTCACGCAAGCGAGCGGCTTCGGCCTTCAACTCGTCCTGGGCCATATCACGGTATTTATCTAATTCTTCACGTCTCTTCATTGCTAGATCGCGCCTCCTTCTTGATCGGCACGAGTCACAAACTTCGTCTTGATTGGAAGTTTCTGAGCCGCCAGCCTCATCGCATCCCGCGCTGTCTTCTCATCGACTCCTTCGATTTCGTACAAGATACGTCCCGGTTTAACAACGGCCACCCAGTACTCAGGAGCTCCCTTGCCTTTGCCCATACGGGTTTCAGCCGGCTTCTTTGTGACTGGCTTATCCGGGAACATTCGAATCCAGATTTTTCCGCCACGCTTGATGTGTCGTGTCATTGCAATACGGGCGGCTTCAATCTGTCGATCAGTAATCCACGCGGGTTCCAGGCACTTCAACCCATACTCACCGAAGCTAATCTCGCTGCCACGAGTAGCGACGCCAGTCATGCGACCACGCATCTGCTTACGGTGCTTAACTTTTTTCGGCATCAACATAGCTATTCAGCATTTCAGATTTCAGATTTCAGATTGTAGATTGGGGCTCGTTGCCTCAATCTGAAATCTGAAATCTGAAATCTTCAATCTCCTTACTGGTTTTCTCCCCTCGGCCTTCTGCCATCAGCGGCAGCACCTTCGCGCTCACGTCGGGTTCGTGGTCTACGCTCACGCTCACCCACACGCGTCTCATTGATTGGATCAGAACCCGTTCCGCGAGCCATCGCTGCTTTTGGATCGAGAATCTCTCCGCGATAGATCCAAACCTTCACTCCAATCTGTCCGAACGTGGTCTGAGCTTCGGCAAGACCGTAATCGATGTCGGCACGAAGAGTGTGGAGTGGCAGTTGACCCTGAAGGTGCCATTCGCTCCGCGCGATTTCAGCACCATTCAGCCGGCCGCTGACCTTCACCTTGATCCCCTGGGCACCAAACCGAAGCGACTCTTCAACGGCTTTCCTCATAGCGCGACGAAATGCGATTCGTTTTTCGAGTTGGGCCGCAATCTTCTCTGCCTGCAACTGCGCGTTCAGCTCGGGCTTATGAATCTCCTGGATCGAAACAAGCACTTCTCGACCTGTCTTGGAAGACAAATCACTCTTAAGCTTGTCGATCTCAGCACCTTTGCGACCAATGATGATTCCTGGGCGCGAGGTATAGATGATGATCTTGAGGCGATTAGCAGCGCGCTCGATATCAACATGCGATACACCTGCACCTGCAAACCGCTGCTTCAGATCACGCTTCAACTTCAGGTCTTCCAACAAAAACTCGCCGAATTGCTTTTTGGCAAACCAGTGCGAGTGCCAATCCTTGTTGTAGCCAAGTCGAAAACCGTATGGATGAACTTTTTGACCCACAATCTTCTCCCAACCAAGTTTCGAATTTCGAATTGCGGATTTCGAATTTCGTGTTTGTTTCGTGCGTCCTTCAAATCCGAATTTCGAAATCCGCGATTCGAAATCCCTCTTTACTCTTCAGTTTTCTTTTTCTTCGAAGCCTTCTTTGCTGCCGGCTTTTCAGCTGGCTCGCTTACTTCAGTTTTCGGGGCCGCCTTCTTGGCCCTCGGAGCTGCTGCAGCGCCACCGCGCTTCCGCGACTTGCTCTCCGCGAGCTTCGCTGGCTTTGCTGCCTCTGGCTCAGCAGTCTTACTGCCTTTTGGTTCCGGCCGGGCATCGTTGCTAAGCGAAATCGTGACGTGACAGAAATGACGCTGCTCACGATAAGCACGCCCCTGGGGAGCCGGACGAACACGACGACGATTCTTCGTTGGTCCACGATCAACAAACGCGGTTCTTACCCAAAGATCGTCCGGGTCGATCGAAATGTTTGCCTTTTCCGCAGCCTCATTTGCATTCGCAATTGCTGAGCGCATGCACTTTTCAATTCCGTTAGCTGCGCGCTTTTTCGAAAACCGCAAGATCGCCAGAGCTTGATTGACGTCCTTGCCGCGGATCATGTCCACAACCAGACGCGCCTTCTGCGCTGATCCTCTTAAATATCTTGCACTCGCTGTTGCTTCCATCCTGAACCTCGTGAATCTCGTAAATCGCGAATCGTAAAATCGTCAATCGTTAGTCGTGAATTGCGAATCGACTTACTTTGCTGGCGCCGCGGCCACCTTGCTCGCCTTCTCTACCTTCGTCCCGGAGTGCCCCTTGAAAGTTCGTGTCGGAGCAAACTCGCCCAACTTGTGACCTACCATATTCTCAGTAACGTAAATCGGCAGGTGACGCTTTCCATTGTGGACGCCAAATGTCAGACCAACCATGTCGGGCGTGATCGTGGAACGACGCGACCAGGTTTTGATCACTGGCGGACGAGTGCCACCAGATTTCGCCTTCTCCACTGCTTTCGTAATGCCCTTGTCGATGAATGGGCCTTTTTTAACTGAACGAGCCATTATCTCTCCATTTCGGATTTGGGATTTCGAATTTCGGATTTAGGCTGCGGAAGGAAAATCCGCTATCCGAAATTCAAAATCCGAAATTCTTACTTCGTTCTTCGATCCTTCAAAATCATCTTCTGCGTTCGCTTGTTGCTTCGCGTCTTGTATCCGCGAGTTGGCTGTCCCCATGGCGTGACAGGGTTGCGGCCGCCTGAAGTCTTGCCTTCGCCACCGCCGTGCGGGTGGTCAACTGGATTCATCGCAACGCCACGAACTTTCGGTCGTAAACCTTTCCAACGAGAGCGGCCGGCTTTTCCGAGCGAAACGTTCTCGTGCTCGATATTGCCCACCTGACCGACTGTCGCCTTGCAGACCAGGGGAACGCGGCGAACCTCGCCCGAAGGCATTCTCAACTGCGCGTAGCTGCCCTCTTTGGCAACGAGCTGGGCAAAGGTTCCGGCAGAGCGAGCCATCTGACCGCCCTTACCAGGTCGCAATTCGATGTTGTGAATCTGCGTACCTAGCGGAATATTGATCAGCGGCAAGGTATTGCCCGGCAGAATGTCTGCATCAGCTCCGCTCATTACAGTCTTGCCAACCTCTAAACCTGTGGGCGCAATGATGTAGCGCTTCTCACCGTCAAGGTAAGTTACGAGAGCGATGTGCGCTGAGCGATTCGGGTCATACTCAATTTGAGTTACGCGACCTGGCACGCCGTCTTTGTCCCGCTTGAAATCGATAATTCGATAGAAGCGTTTATGACCGCCACCGCGACGACGCACGGTAATTCGACCGTCATTGTTGCGACCGGAGATTCTCTTCTTTGCTTCCAGGAGAGACTTCTCAGGTACAGCGCCAACCGTTAACTC